>DSCA01000043.1 GCA_011049295.1 Thermoplasmatales archaeon | reverse complement strand
GGGTTATGGGATAGGCGGGCACCACATGGGGGCGGCACAGCTTGGCTCCCAGGGCGGTGGCCATGTTGCCCTTCACGGTCAGGGCTGTCTGCCGGGCCATGTTATTTTTCCTCCTTGAGCATGACGATGGCTTTCACCGGGCATTCCTTGGCGCAGATGCCGCACCCCTTGCAGTAGTCCAGGTCTATCTGGACGGCATTCTCCGATTTGCTGATGGCCCCGTCGGGGCAGTAGGCCAGGCACTGCAGGCACTGGATGCATTTCTCCACGTCCACCTGGGGACGCATGGTGCGCCAGCCTCCCGTCTTGTACTCCCGGGAGCTGCCCGGCCTGGTGTTGACGGCGCCGATGGTGATTTTGAGGGAGCTCATGCCGCCGCCCCCCGGACCTGCTCGTAGGCCTCCCGGGCCGCCTGCTTGTTCTGCTGGTGCTTGACGGGCACGTTCTGCTCGATGGCCGCATGGATGGACTCCATGTCCACGTTGCCCACCACCCGGGAGTAGGCGCCCAGGATGGCGGTGTTGACGATGGGATTGGTCTCCGTGCCCAGGCCGTTGCTCACGGCGATGGAGGTGGCATCCACGGTGTACACCTCGGCTCCTCCGAAGTCGAAGGCCTCCGGGCTGCGGGAGCTGTTGATGATTATCTTGCCCCCCTCCTTGAGGCCCTCGGAGACGTCCTCCACGTCCATCAGGCTGGGGTCCAGGACCACCACGATGTCCGGCTGATAAATCTGGGTCTTGATGTCGATGGGCCGGTCGTCCATGCGCACAAAGGCGGCCACCGGGGCCCCCCGGCGCTCCACTCCGAACATGGGAAAGGCCTGCACGTCCTTGCCCTGGCGAAAGGCGGCATCGGCCAGGGTGTTGGCGGCGGTGACCGCCCCCTGACCGCCCCGTCCATGAAAGCGTACTTCATACATGGGAATCCGGCCATAGAATGGAGAACTCCTACATAAACGTTGGCCCGGGGAAACGGGAGTGATGCTACAAAAACAGTGCCCCCAGCAATCCGGCGATGAGCAGGGCGGGCAGCATGTTCAGCACCCTGACCTCCCTTATTTCCAGGATGGTGATGCCCAGGCCCAGCAGCAGGATGCCCCCCACGGCGGTCACCTCGTTGATGACCGGGTGGGTGAGCACGCTCTCCAGCGAGCCCGCAAACAGGGTCAGCCCTCCCTGGTAGGCCAGCAGGGGCAGCGCCGAAAACAGCACCCCAATCCCCAGGGAGGCGGCCAGGGCGATTGAGGAAAAGCCGTCCAGCACTGACTTGGCCAGCAGCAGGTTGGGAGCGCCGCCCAGCCCCTCCTCGATGGCCCCCAGGATGGTCATGGAGCCCATGCAGTACAACAGGAAGGCGGTGACAAAACCCTGGGAAAATGTGTCGTGGGATGAGCCCAGGCGCCGCTTCAGCCACTCCCCGAATCTTTTCACCAGACCGTCCAGGTCCAGCGCCTCCCCCCCGATGGCCCCCGCCACCAGGCTGACAATCATGACCAGAAAGTTGCTGGTCTTCAGAGCCATGCTCACGCCCAGGAAGAGGGTAAACAGACCGATGGCCTGAAAGGCGATGCGCGTTAGGCGCCGGGGCAGACGCCGGTGGATGAAGAGGCCCAGCAGGCTGCCGGCCACCACCGCTCCGGCGTTTATCAGCGTTCCCAACACGGGACATGAAGCCCCGTCCATTTAAATAATTGCGTGCCGGGGGTACGCTTCCACTGAAAAATTTATTAACAGCCAGACCTTACATTCTGTGGGGAGATGACCATTCATCACGTTATGAGGAATCGAGGAAGAGGCATTTTTATTAACGCTCTCTACCCCACCTCGATTCCTCGCTTATAGTCCGCCATTTCATATAAATGTGTCGAAATTTTTGCAGGCTGTCAATCTTTTTATAGCGCCATCTTATTGCCCTGCATGGGAAAACTGCGCGAATACCTCAAGCTGTCCCGCTCCTTCAACGCCGGGCTCACCGGGGTCGCCCCGGTCATGGGGGCGGTGGCCATGGGGGAGGAGCGCCTGTTGCCCCTGTTTCTGCTGTTCCTGGTGGGGTTTTTCGGGCACGTCTACGGCTTTGCCCTCAACGACATCCTGGACCTCAGGATAGACAAGGGGTCGCAGGACATCCGGGACCGGCCGCTGGTCAGCGGCACCATTTCGCTGCGGGGCGCCTGGGCCTTCACCCTGTTGTCGCTCGTTCTGTCCCTGCTGCTGGCCGCAGCGCTGGCCCTCCGCTATTACCCCTGGCTGCCCGCCCTGCCCCTGCTGGGGCTGTCCGCCCTGTCCATCACCGCCTACGACCTGGTGAGCAAAAAGTGGCCCGCCATGGACGTGTTCGTGGGGGCCGGGGTGTTGCTGCTGGTGATATACGGAGCCGCTTCCGTGTCCTGGCCGCTGACCCATCTGGCCTGGATGGTGGTGGGGCTGGGCACCCTGCAGGTCCTGTTCATGCAGTTCATCGCCGGAGGGCTGAAAGATGCGGAGAACGACTACCGCTCCCAGGCCAACACCCTGGCCGTGGCCCTGGGGGTGCGGGTGGAAAACAAGCAGATGACCGTTCCCCGGTCCTTCCGGGCCCTGGCCTACGGGCTGCAGGCAGCGGACATCGGGCTGCTGTTTGCTCCCCTGGTGTTCATCTTTGACCCCGGGCGGGTGCTGCCCCAGATAGTGGTGCTGGCGGCTCTCTCCCTGGCCATGGTGGCCATCTCCGCCCGGCTGCTGGGCATGCAGACGTTTCAGCGCAGCCGGGCCCGCCGGCTCATCGGGCTCCACTATTTCATCAACTTCTCCCTGGTGCCCGTCATGCTCACCGCCCTCAACCCCTGGATTGGCCTCCTGGCCCTGGTGCCCTTCGGCGCCTTCCTGCTGTCCAACCTCACCCTCCACGGCACGCTGCTCCAGCCCCAGACCATGTGAACATTTAAAAATCAGCGGGCGATAGGCACCCATGCTGGCCCATCTGCGACTTTTTCATCACCAGGCAGCAATCCGCAGGGAGCTGGAGGCCCTGGATGTGGAACCAGCGGGCATCGACATTATGGCCCCCAAGGCGGAGCACTGCTGCATCCGGGTACACGACGTCCCTCCGCAGGACGCGCTCATCCTCAAGCAGGAGATGCTGTCCATCGGAGGGGAGGCAGCAATATCCCGCCACGCCCTCCCCCCCCGCAGCGCCACCGGCGACGTGCTGGTCATGGGAACCCGGGCCCAGATGGAGCGCCTGGCCGGCAAACTCACCCGGCAGTACCGGCGCACCCATCACCTGGGACAGGCCCTGCTGGCCGCCATGGACAATCCTCACCGGCGCCACGTCCTTCCCCTGACTCCGCCTCTGGCCCTGGGGGAGCGCACCGCCGTCATGGGCATCCTCAACGTCACCCCTGACTCATTCTACGACGGGGGATCCTATGCCACCCCGGAGAGGGCGGTGGAGAGGGCCCTGGACATGGCCAAGCAGGGAGCGGACCTCATCGACGTGGGCGGGGAGTCTACCCGACCGGGAGCCCGGCCGGTGAGCGCCCAGGTGGAGATGGAGCGGGTGGTGCCGGTCATCGAGGCCCTGGCGGACCGCCTGGACATTCCCCTGTCCGTGGACACCTCCAAGGCGGCGGTGGCCGAGGCGGCCCTGCAGGCGGGAGCAGGCATGGTCAACGACGTGACCGCCCTGGGGGGCGACCCCGAAATGGCGGAGGTGATACGGGAACACCGGGTTCCGGTGTGCCTGATGCACATGCAGGGCACCCCGCAAACCATGCAGCATAACCCCGTCTATCAGGACGTGATGGCCGACATTGTCTCCTTTCTTCACCAGCGAGCAGAGCATGCTCTGGACAGGGGCATCTCGCCGGAGCAGATTGTGCTGGACCCGGGCCTGGGTTTCGGGAAGCGCACCGGCAGCGGAATCGAGGACAACTGCACCATTCTGGCCCGGCTGACGGAGCTCAAAAGCCTGGGTTATCCGGTGATGGTGGGTGCCTCCCGCAAGGCATTTGTGGGATCCCTTACCGGGTGCGACGCCGGTGAGCGCCTGGCCGGCAGCCTGGGAGCGGCAGCCCTGGCCGTTGCCCGGGGGGCGGACATCCTCCGGGTGCACGACGTGGCGGCCACCCGCCAGATGGCCCAGGTGGTGGACTGCATCGTTCGCCGTCAGGGGGAAAAGGCCGGCCCGTGACCGGGGACGATGACCGCTGCTTTTTTCCAGAGGAGCATCCGGCTTTCCTGCAGGAGACGGCGGTCATGGGCGTAGGGGTCGGGGAGGCTGCAGGCCTCCTCCAGGCTTTCGGCAGGATACCAGATGACGTCGCCGGCCACGGCCACCAGGCCCTCCGGCGTGGAGACCAGCAGGGAGGCGTGGTCGGGGGTGTGGCCGGGGGTGGGCAGGACCTCCAGGTCCGGGCCGTAGGGTGCTCCGTGGTGAGAGAGGCCCCGAGCGCCGTGGAGGGTGTACTGTCCGCAGGATATGCGGGCGTGGGGGAACAGGCCCACGTTGAGCAGGTGGTCCAGGTGATAGTGGGTCAAAAACACGTCGGTTATCTCGCCGGTTGCCAGGCCGCGCCGGCGCAGCCCCCGCTGGAGCACCTCGGCGTCCAGGCCGGGGTCGGCCAGGATGCGCCGCCGGCCGTCGCTGATGAGCGTGGCAGTGGAATTGGCCTCCCAGCCGCCGTCGATGTCCCGGGCATAGCCCACCACCAGTACGTCCACGCTCGCCATGACCGTAAAAGCGGCCGGGCTTAAACCTTTTTGTGTCCCGCCTCTGTTCCGCCTGGTTCTTCCGGTCCGGCTTTGCCCAGGGAGGCGCGCATGCCGGTGAGGGCCAGCAGCCCCCCTATGACGGCGGGGATGAGCATGGTAATCACGTAGCCGCTGAGGGAGATGGCCACGGTCACCTCCCGGGCCATGCCGTAGGAGGAAAAAAGCTGGACGAGCACCCCCTCCCGGGTTCCCAGGCCGCTGACCGTGACGGGAAGCAGGCCGATGAGCGAGGCCACCGGATACAGCAGCAGGAAGTCCAGGGGGGGAACGCTCAGGTCAAAGGACAGGGCTACCAGATATATCTGCAGGAAATACAGGAGGTAGCTGAACACGCCGATGAGCAGGGGCACGGCCAGAAAGCGCACCGGGGGCAGGTGGGCGTAGAATGCATCGAATTCCTGGGACAGGGGCTCCTTCATCCGGTGGGGGACGAGCAGCCGGTAGACCACGCTCAGCACCCGGCGGCTGCGCCGCTTTTCCTTCAGGTACAGGGCCGCTCCGGCGATGCCCGCAAACACGGCGAAGAACACCACGCACAGGTAAGGATAGGCGGGGATGAGAAACAGGGAGCCCGCCAGGGCCAGGACGAATAGACCGCCCAGCTCCATCAGCTGGTCCACGATCACGTTGGAGGTGCAGGTGCCCAGGGGGGCCCGGCATCCCGCCCGCAGGTAGGGGATGCGCACGTAGTCGCCCACCCACAAGGGGGTGACGGTGCCGTAGAAGAGGCCAATGAGGTTGATTTTAATCAGCAGGGAAAGGGGAAGGTGCAGCCCCTGGTAGTCGGCCACCAGTTTCCAGCGGTAGGTGCTGATGACGATGCGGGGCAGGAAAAGAGAGAGGGACAGGGCAAACAGCCAGGGATTGAGGCGGCCCAGCGCTCCCGCCAGGGCCTGGATGCCGATGTCCTGCACTATGTACACGAAGATGCCAATGCCGATGAGGGGCAGCAGCATTTTCAGTCGTTTCACCGATTCCCAGCCGGCCATCGATGCCGTATATGGGGGCACTTTATATAGATAGCCACCGGGTGAGCACAAATTTTTTATTAACGTCCCGGTTGTCCTCCCATGAAACACGTCGTTATGGCCATGGTGGCCGCCCTGGTCATGCTGAGCGGCGCCCTGCTCACCGCCGCCCCCCATCATCATTCGGGAACCGAGGTCTTCTCCCCTGTCACCGCCAGCCCTCCGGAGACCATAACCTTCAGTTTTTCTCCCCCGGAATTGCACGTGGGCGAGGAGGGCACTGTGGTGTGGGTTGCGGGGGCCGACCGGCTGATTGGCCGGGCCGGCGCTCCCGCCCTCCCCTATGCCACCCGCGCCCTGACCTTCCCGGCGGGCACCCGCATCCGGGAGGTGGTGGTTCAGGTGGATGCCGTTGAGCGGTGCCCGGTACCCCGGGATGTGGCCCCCGCCACGGGAGCCCTGCCCCTCGGCGGTCACCGTTTCGGGGAATCATTGCCGGACCCCGCCGTCTATTCCCGCTCGGAGCTCTACCCGGACGGATGGGTGCAGTGGCACACCGGTGCCGGACTGCAGGACGGGGAGCACGTGCTCTTTCTGTCTGTGCAGGCCTTTCCGGTGCGGTATGCCCCGGCGGCCGCCGAGATGTCCTGGGTGGAGAAGATAACCGTGGAGGTCCGCTGTGAGCTGCCCCCGCATCCCCTGTTTACCGCCGACCACTACGACCTGCTGGTGATTGCTCCGCAGGAGTTCTCCGAGGCCCTGCAGCCCCTGATGGCCCACAAGGAAGCATACGGCGTGGCCGCCCGGCTGGTCACCCTGGACGAGATATACGACGGCACCCATTTCGAGGTGCAGGGCAGAGATGAGCCGGAGCGGGTGAAATACTTCATCAAAAACGCGGTGGAAAACTGGGGCGTCCAGTATGTGATGCTGGTGGGAAACCCGGAGCACGTACCCTGCCGGGAGGTATACAGCTACGCCTGGAGCAGCGACAACCTGCAGTACTCCGACCACTACTACGCCGACATATACGATGCCAACATGAGCTTCTGCTCCTGGGATTCCAATGGCAACGACCGCTTCGGCGAGGTATATGACGGCCAGGAGGACGCCGTGGACCTGTATGCCGATGTGCACGTGGGCCGCCTGTCCTGCAGCGGCCGGGAGGAGGTGGAAACGGTGGTGGACAAAATAATTGCCTACGAAAGCGGCGCCCACGGCCAGGACTGGTTCGACCGGATGATTCTGCTGGGCGGGGACACCTTCCCCGGCTGGGGCGTATACGAGGGCGAGGTGGTCAATGCCCACGTGGCTGCCGCCATGCCCGGTTTCGAGCACGTGTTCATCCAGATGCAGGAGGGCAATTTCCTGCCCCACCGCATAAACCAGCTGTGGTCCCAGGGTGCGGGCTTCGTCAGCTACTCCGGCCACGGCTTTGAGTACGGCTTCGGCACCTACCCCCATGACAGCCGGTGGATGATTGCCTACTATACGCCCTACCTGCTGGCCATGCGAAATGGAGAGAAACTGTCCATCGTGTTCTTCGACGCCTGCCTCACCGCCAAACTGGACTACTACATGCTGGGGCTGGAGGATGTACCCTGCTTCGCCTGGTGCCTGGTGAAAAAGGCGGACGGAGGGGCCATAGCCACCATCGGGGCCACGGAATCCGCCACCACCACGGTGGACGAGGGAGGTCCACGGGGACAGGCCGGGTACATGAATCTGCACTTCTTCATGGCCTATGAGCCGGGCATCAACCTGGCCGACATGCTGGTGGCCGCCCAGAACGACTACCTCAACGACGTGGCCCGGGGCACGGCGGACCAGCGCCTGTACGTGATGACGGTGGAGCAGTTCATCCTGCTGGGCGACCCCATCCTCAAGGTGGGCGGCTATCCGTAGGCAGAAATCATTTAAAGGCGACCGTGTTTACCCCCATACGGAGGAATAGCATGGACTGGGGTATGAAAAACCGGTTGTCGCACATCATCGACCCAAAGGACGGGCGCACCCTGATGCTGGCCGTGGACCATGGCTACTTCATGGGGCCCACCACGGGGCTGGAGAAAATGGACCAGATGGTGAACCCGCTTCTCCCCTACGCCGACACCCTGATGCTCACCCGGGGGGCCCTGCGCAACTACGTCAGCCCCCATACCCGGATACCCATCGTTCTCCGGGTCTCCGGAGGCACCAGCATCGTGGGGCCGGAGCTGCTCAGGGAGGGCATCATTGCCGACATGGAGGATGCCATCCGCCTCAACGTGGCCGGAGTGGCCTTTTCCATCCTGGTGGGGGCCACCTTTGAGCGGGACACCCTGCTCCCCTTCGCCCGGGTCATCGACCAGGCGGAGCGCTACGGCATCCCGGTGGTGGCGGTCACCGCGGTGGGCAAGGACATGGGAAAGGACGCCCGCTATCTGGGCCTGGCCTCCCGCATGGCCGCCGAGTTCGGGGCCCACATCGTCAAGACCTACTACTGCCCGGAGTTCGAAAAGGTGGTGGAGAGCTGCCCGGTACCCATCGTTATTGCTGGTGGTAAAAAGCAGCCGGAGAAAGACGCCCTCCAGATGGCCTACGACGCCCTGCAGGCGGGGGCCATCGGGGTGGACATGGGCCGCAACATCTTCCAGTCTGAGGACCCGGTGGCCATGGTCAAGGCGGTGCGGGCCATCGTGCACGAGGCTGCCACGCCCGCCGAGGCCTACCAGAAGTTCCAGAAGGAAAAGGGAGCCTAGTTACAGCAGCCAGTTAAACAGGTAGCCCAGCAGCAGTATCTGGGGCACGGTGATGAGGGGCAGCCACAGGGCCGCCTTTTTGCCGATGTTCTGCCAGATGAGCCCGATTTCCGTGTAATCGGTGGCCACCCCGGCCATGAGGAAGGTGAAACTGTTGCCGAAGGCACCGGTCTGCCTGAAAATCTCGAAGGCCAGGGGCGAGCTTCCCTCCGAGCACACCTCGATGACGGTAGCGAAGAGCAGGGTCACCGCCAGGCCCAGCACCGTGGGCCCCAGGTACTCCATAAACAGGTGGTGGGGGATGTAGCCCCGGGCGAAGGAGGCCAGGAGCATGCCGATGATCAGCCACCACAACACCATGGTGGCCAGCGACCAGGCCCCTGCCAGGGTGCCCTTCGCCGCCCGGCCCAGGTTGCGGGAGGTGAACTGAAACCGGCGCCATCGGTTCCTCACGTCCTCGATGACCGAAAAATCGGTATAGGTCGGCCGGTCCTCGCCCCTCCGGCAGGCCCCGCATTCCACCATTCCCCTCCGCTCCAGCACCTGATAGAAGAGCCCGGTGACGGTGGCCACCACCAGCGCCGACAGGACGATGTACAGGGCGGGGAGCCCGAAAAAGCCGAACAGGAGCACGGTGACGGGCAGATTGGCCCAGGGCGAGGCCAGCAGAAAGGCAATCACCGAGGAGGTGTTGGCTCCCTTGCGGTAGAGCTGGATGGAGATGGCCAGAATCCCGTGGGAGCAGGCGCTCATCAAAAAACCGAACACGATGGAGTACAGAATGGTTCGCTTGCGGTGGCGGGAGAGGTACTTCTCGATGTACTCCCGGGGGACAAAGTAGTCGATGACGCCCCCGACGAGAAACCCCAGCAGCACGGCCCACCATATCAGCCCCAGGTAGTCCATGAATGCGTCGTGGAAGGGACGCAGGGGGTCAAGCAGCAGGCCGGCCATCAGGAGCCCCGCCGTGGCCAGGGTCACCACAAACAGACGCTGCCTGTACCAGGGGATGCCGTTCCCTGAGGCGCAACTCGGGCAGTACGCCTGCTCCTCGGGGATGCCCTGCCGTTCCTCGTATTTCCGTATGCAGCGCTCGCAGCAGAAATAGTGTCCGTGGGCGGGGATGGTGCCCTGCATTCCGCAGACGGGGTCGATGCGTTTTTCCCGGCCCGTATTCACGTCCCTTTACACCTCCGGCGGGTATAAAAGAGATTCGGATGCTGCGGGATACGCCCTCGGAGATATGAACAATATTTAAAACGTGCTGCCCGTTATGGCGCCCATGAAGGTCGCCATGTATTACCGCAACGACGACGTGCGCATAGAGGAGATGCCGGTGCCGGCCATAGACCCCGATGAGATTCTGGTGGAGATGCGGGCCTGCGGCATCTGCGGCAGCGACGTGCTGGAATGGTATCGGGTGAAGAGCGCACCCCGGGTGCTGGGCCACGAGATGACGGGAGAGATTGTGGAGGTGGGAGATGCGGTGGAGGACTTCCAGGTGGGCGAGCGGGTGTTTGTGTCCCATCACGTTCCCTGCAACGACTGCCGGTTCTGCCGCACCGGGCGGCATACCCTGTGCAAGACCCTGCATTCCACCAATTTTTATCCGGGGGGCTTTGCCCAGTTTGTCCGCGTTCCTGCCATCAACGTGAGCCGGGGGACATTCAAACTGCCGGACCGCCTTTCCCATGCCGCCGGAACCTTCATCGAGCCCCTGGGCTGCGTGGTGCGGGGCCTGCGCATAGCCGGCTTCTCCCGGGGCCAGAGCGCCCTGGTCATGGGGAGCGGAGTCGCCGGCCTGCTGCACATCAAGCTGCTCCGGGCCATGGGCGCATCCACCATCGCGGCCACCGACGTCTCGGAGTGGCGCCTGAAAAAGGCAGCGGAAATGGGCGCCGACCTGACCCTGCACGCCGGCCAGGACGTGGTTGAGCAGGTCAGGAAGCTCAACCAGGACCGTCTCCCCGACCTGGTGGTCACCTGTACGGGAGCCCTGTCGGCGGTAAGGCAGGGGCTGGAGGCGGCGGGCAAGGGTTCCACCCTGCTCTTTTTTTCTCCCACCGAGCCGGAGGTAACCGTGCCCTTTCCCCTGTTCGACCTGTGGAACCGGCAGGTAACCCTGGTGTCCACCTATGCGGCAGCCCCCCGCGATCTCTCGGAGGCCCTTGACCTCCTCGATTCCGGAGTCATCGACGTGGAGGACATGATAACCCATCGGCTGCCGCTGGAGGAGGCCCAGCGCGGGTTTTCTCTGGTGGACCGGGCCCGGGATTCCCTCAAGGTGATACTGGAAAACGACAGCAAACATTAAGTACGCCACCTCCTATACCCTACCATGAAACCCCTGGAAATGATACATGACAGTATCGGCAAACGGGTCATCGTGCAGCTGCGAGGCGAGCGCGAATACCGGGGGGTTCTGGAGGGATACGACCATCCCCATCTCAACCTAATCCTCAAGGACGCCGAGGAACTGCAGGGAGAAGAGAAACTGCGGGATCTGCCCCGGGTCATCGTCCGCGGGGACAACATCATCTACGTATCACCGTGATAACATGACGAAAGGGACGCCATCCAAGTCCGGAGGGGGGAAGACCCACATCGTGTGTCGACGCTGCGGCAACCGCGCCTTCAACGTGCACGATAAGGTATGTGCCTCCTGCGGATTCGGCAAATCAAAACGATTGCGAGAATATAGCTGGCAGCGACAAAGATGAGGGAACGTTGCGGCGTGGTAGCGGCTGCATCCCGGGGTGACGTAGCCCCCGCCGTGTATTTTTGCCTCAATGCACTGCAGCACCGGGGGCAGGAGGCGGCGGGCATCGCCGTATACGACCGGGACGAGCGGTGCATCAAGACATATAAGGGACTGGGGCTGGTCAACGAGGCCTTCAGGGACCTGGACGTGTCGCAGATAGGGGGCAGCCGGGGCATCGGTCACACCTATTATTCCATCAAACTGTCCACTCCCCAGAATGCACAGCCCACCGTGGTGCAGACAGCCTCTGGAGATATCGCCCTGGCCCACAACGGCATCATCACCAACGCCGCCGAGTTGAAAAAAAGTCTCATGGGCCAGGGGCACACCTTTGCCCTGGGCAGCGAGGAGGAATCCATCGCCTTCCTGCTCTCCCAGCACCTGCAGCACCGGAGTTTCGAAAAGGCGGTAAGACAGGTGATGAAGACCCTGCAGGGCTCCTATTCGCTGGCCATCATGTACAACGACCGTGTATTCGGCCTGCGGGACCCCCTGGGCATCCGTCCCCTGTGCCTGGGGAAAAACGACCGGGGCTACGTGATTGCCTCGGAGACGGTGGCCCTGGACGCACTGGGGGCCTCTCTGGTCAGGGACGTGCGGCCCGGCGAACTCGTCGAGCTCACCCCCGACGGCGTCACCTCCTACCAGCTTGCCGAGCTCCCGCACAGAGCCCACTGCTTCTTTGAATATGTGTACTTCGCCCGGGCGGATTCGGTCATCGACGGTGTCGATGTCTACCAGACACGGGTGGCCATCGGGGAGCGCCTGGCCCGGGAGCATCCGGCGGAGGCGGATCTGGTGGTGCCCATCCCGGACTCCGGCCGGGCCCACGCCTTCGGATTCGCCCGGGCCTCGGGTCTCCCCCTGGCCGAGGGACTGATGAAAAACAGGTACATCGGCCGTACCTTCATCATGCCCTCCCAGGACCTGCGGGAAAAATTTGTCCAGCTAAAAATGAACCCCATCCGGAGCATCGTGGGGGGCAGGCGGGTGGTGCTGGTGGACGACTCCATCGTCCGGGGAACCACCATGAGACAGATGGTGGAGCTGCTGCGCTCCCGGGGGGCGGCGGAGGTGCACGTCCGCATCGGCTCCCCGCCCATTAAAGCTCCCTGCTACCTGGGCATCGACATGACCAGCCGGGAGCAGCTCATCGCCGCCGACAAGACGGTGGAGGACATCCAGCGCTCCATCCGTGCCGACAGCCTGGGATACATCTCCATCCAGGGGTTGGTGGAGGCCATGGGCATAAACCGGGACGACCTGTGCCTGGGCTGCGTCACCGGCCAGTATCCCCTGCCCATCGAGGGGGAAAACCATCGCTTTCAGGAGCGCCTGGAGTCCTATTCCTAGCGCCCCCAGCGCTCCAGCCACTGACCGTTTTGCACCGAGTAAATGGCGGCCAGGCCCAGCAGGGAGGCCACACAGGCGAACACCAGCATGAGCAACACCAGCACGATGAACTGGGTGATCATCTCGTATTCCATGAGGATGATGGGAATGCCGCCGGCAATCAGGGCCACCGTGGACTCTACCAGGGAGGGGCTCTTCTTGTAAATGGCGGTCTTTATGGCGTCCAGGGCCGGCTTGGTTTTCAGCTCGTCGCGCAGCCGCTCCGTGATGTGCACCGAGAAATCGATACCCGCCCCGATGGCCACCGAGGACACCATGATGGTGGCCACGTTCAGGGGGATGCCGGTGAGTATCAGGGCCCCGGGCTCCCACACCAGGATGAGAAGGATGGGCAGAAAGGTGATAACGGCATACTTGAAGGAGCGGAACACCAGCGCCAGGCACATGAAAACCAGGAGCAGGGAGAGAAACATGAACTGGAACTGCTGCTCCATGAGCATGCTGTTTACGGCCACGGTGACGGAGCCCAGCCCGGCCAGGGGGGTTATAGACCCCTCTATTTTGTTGTCGTACTGCTCCAGAATCTGGTTCACCCCGTTCACCGCCCGCTCCGTCTCCTGGGTGGAAATGATGGGCATGTCCACGTAGACCAGCGTTTTGCTGTAGTTGTCCCTGAACATCAGCTGCTTGTACTGGTCGGCCAGCCGCGCCTCCACCAGCTGTTTGACGTCCTCCTTGGTGGCCGGGATGGTACCGAAGTTGAGCCGTTTGATTACGTCCACAATGGAATAGGCGGAGGCATTTTTCACTCCCACGTTGATGGCCTTTTCCATGGCCTCCAGCTCCCGCAGTAGCGAGGGCTCTAGGATGCCTTCCCTCTGTGTAGATATTTCCACCACCCCCTGCTGCCCGCTCTGGAATTTTTCCGAATATTCCTCCATGGCCCGGGCGCTGTCCATCTTCTCCGGCATCATTTTATAGATGGAGGTTTTGGGCGACACCTGGGGCAGGGCGGTCAGAGAGAGCATGGTCAGCACGATGAACAGCAGCAAAATGTGTTTGCGGTAGCGGGTTATCTTGGAAAAGGAGGACCATCCCTCAATGCCCTTGCGCCGGTAGCCCAGAACAATCAGCAGCGGGGGCACCAGCACCATGGTGGCGATGAAGCAGTACAGAACCCCGATGAGGAAGGCCAGACCCATGTTCTCGATGGGCAGCATGTCCGAAGAAAGCAGAGAGGCAAAACCCACGATGGTGGTAATGGCCGACAGCAGCACCGCCTTGCCGGTGGTGGTGATGATGCGTTTTATCGCCTCCTCCGGCGACCGGGTCTCTACCTCCTCGGCAAAATGGTTCACCATGTGCAGCGCATAGGCTATGCCCAGCGCCGCCAGCAGGGGGATGACGGCAATCACCGTGGGCGCGAACTCCACG
>DSCA01000209.1 GCA_011049295.1 Thermoplasmatales archaeon | reverse complement strand
CCCGCATCCGCAAACCTTTAATAGCATGTCTGCATTGTGTGGATGAAATTAGTGCATCATCATGTTCATACTTTCATCTCTTCCCATTCAGCCCGTTGTGGGCGACCGAACATGCCTATGGTGTGCTAATTTTAAGGAGTGAAATACTATGTCAATAGATCCCTCATCAGCAAAGTATGAGATTAAGGCAACCATAAAGGTGGACGGGGCGGTGGAAAAGTCGGACGTCATCGGAGCCGTTTTCGGGCAGACCGAGGGGCTCATCGGAGACGACCTGGACCTCCGCGACCTGCAGAAGTCGGCACGCATCGGCCGGATAGAAGTAGACATGAGCCAGAAAAAGGGCAAGAGTGAGGGCACACTGACCCTGACCTCCGCCCTGGAAAAGGTGGAAACGGCCATCATCGCCGCAGCCATCGAATCCGTGGATCGCATCGGCCCCTGCAAGGCGGAAATCACCATCGACACCGTGGAGGACGTACGCATCTCCAAGCGCAAACACGTCATCGACCGGGCCAAGGACATCCTGGCCGGCATGATCAGCGAAAGCCGCGAGGAAATCGAGGACCTGGCGGAAACCATCCGTCAGTCAGTGCAGGTGGAGGAAATCAGCTACTATGGAAAGGACCACCTGCCGGCGGGACCCCACGTGGGCAAGAGCGACGCCATCATCGTGGTGGAGGGCCGCAACGACGTTGTCAACCTGCTCAGGCACGGGGTCAAAAATGCCATCTCCCTGGAGGGAACCAGCGTGCCCCCCAGCATCCTGGAGCTGTGCAACGAAAAGATTGCCACTGCCTTCGTGGATGGCGACCGGGGCGGCGAGCTCATACTCAAGGAGCTGCTCCAGGTGGCGGATATCGACTTCGTGGCCCAGGCCCCCAAGACCCGGGAGGTGGAGGAGCTGCCCTACAAGCTCATCATGAAGGCCCTGAAAAACAAAATCCCCACCGAGCAGTACATGGAGATGCACGGCATGGAGCCCCCCAAGAACAACCGCTCCAAGAAAAAGAAGGACCGGGACCGCCAGGAGCCGGAGCAGAGGGAAAGCAAAGAGGAGCGCAAGGAAGACAGGGAAAGCAGGCTCAACGACACCCAGAAGCAGCACAAGAACCTCCTGGATCAGGTGAAGGGAGACCATGTCGCCCTGCTGCTGGACGGCGAGGGCAAGGAGATAGAGAAGGTGAAGGTGGACGGCCTGGTGGATGCCCTCTCCAAATCCAAAAACAAGGTCCACACCGTGGTGTTTGACGGCATCACCACCCAGCGGCTGGTGGATACTGCCTTTGACAGCGGGGTAAGCGTCATCGTCTCCAAGAAAAAAGGCGACCTGTCCAAAGTGCCTGCCAAGCTGACCATCGTCACCGAAGACAACCTGCAGTAAGCGCCGGGAGCGCCGCTGGGGAGAGACAGATGACGGGGCTCCTGTACCTGTTCACCGGCGACGGCAAGGGCAAAACCACGGCGGCCATCGGCACCGCGGTGCGGGCCGCCGGATACGGAAAGCGCGCCGTGGTGGTCCAGTTTCTCAAATGGGGAGACTACGGCGAAACCCGGTGTCCCTCCCTGGAATTTTACCAGTTCGGCAGCCAAGACTTCGTCACCCGGCCCACCGACGAAGACCGGCAGAGGGCCCGGTCCGGGATGGCCAGGGCGGCGGAGCTGCTCGAGCAGCAGCCCTTCCTGCTGGTCCTGGACGAGGTCACGGTGGCCGTTTCCCTGGGCTTGCTGTCCACCGACGAGGTCCTCTCCCTGGTGCGCACACGCGGCGATACCCATGTCATCCTCACCGGGCGCCACGCCCCGCTGGCGCTCACCGACGAGGCCGACCTGGTCACCCACATGTGCAAGGTCAAGCACCCCTACGACCGGGGGACGGAGGGCATAAAAGGGCTGGAGTTCTAGATTTGGCTACAGCATCTCGGCGACTTCGTCCACCACGTCCACGTTTTCCCGGAAGCGCTGCACCTTGGCGGCCATTTTTTTCTTTTTTTCGTCGAAAAACTGGACGCCCTCGGTGGCGTTGACCGTACCCGAGATGTCCGCATTCTTGAAAAGGGATACCTTCTTTGCGGACACGTCGCCGCCCACGGTGGCCAGGCCCACGGTCACCGCCTGCCCCTCCACGTTGCCGGTCACCGTGACCTGGTCGTCGATGACCACGGTGCCCGTGGCCTTGATGGAGCCGTGCACGGCGCTCCCCGGAGCCACGTACACGTTTCCCTTGACCGTGTGGTTGCCGGTGACCGTGCAGTCGGCCCCCACCTGCAGGGAGCCGTTGATGACTGCCTCCCGGCCCACCGACGAGCCCTGGGGCAAAAACAGGTAGCGCTCGGCCACGGCAATAACCTGGTCGTGCCGCTGCAGCTCCTGCAGGATGCGGTCCACCTCCTCGCTGTGCCCCCGCTTGATAAGCTCCAGCAGGTAGAGGAGGACGTAGAGGACCATGGGGATGGGGCTGCGGATGTTTATCCAGCCCCGAGCGGTGAAGCCGTCCCTGATTTCCACGTTGTCCCCCACGTCCAGATCTCCCTTGAGGGACAGCCGGCCCAGAATCTTGGTTCCCTCCCCGATGCAGGCGTCTCCGCCGCAGGCGATGTTCCCCTCCACCGTTGAAAACAGGTCTATGCGCACGTCTCCGTCGGTCTGCACGTCGCCCTCTATGGTGGTGCGCTCCCCGGCAAACAGGCGCTGGGCCTCCACGTTGAAGACCATCTGGCAGTCGTTGCTGAGCACCACGTCTCCGTTCACCCGGATGGTGTCCCCGTCAAACGTGGTCCCCTCTGGTATAACATAGGTTTTTTTGTCGAATCCCATCCACGTGGTAATGACTCTGCTGGTATAAAGCCTATTTCATTTTTTTCAGTACTGCATGCGCTCCATCATCCCCCGTCCGTGGATGGCCAGGGAGCCGGACTGCCCGGTCAGGTGCCCCTCGGTCTCCACGTGGTAGCGCCAGTAGCGCAGCCCGGGCAGCCGGATGGGGTGAAAACGGGTGGCTGTCATGTTCACGGCCAGGGCTAGCGTCTCGTTTTCAAAGCGCAGCTGGCAGGAGGTGGGAATGCGCCATCCGTGGTCGTACACGTAGCGGTCAAACTCCATCTGAAGGTGGGGCGGATAGAGGGGGTGGTAGTCTCCCCGGTGGCTGATGATGGCGAAGGCGCTGGCCCTCCACCGGCTGTGCATGATGTACCCCCAGACCAGGGAGACCTCCCCGGTGGCCACCTTTCCGTCCATGTAGCCGTACTCCAGCAGGGGGGTGAACAGGGAGAAGCGGTTGTGGTCATGGTAGCCGGTGCCCCGGACCTCCACCTGCTCCCCGTCCACGGTGAGGGTGCCGTTCACCGCCAGCACCGGGACCGCCAGCCACCACCCCCGCCCCATCTCTCCCTGCCAGCCCCGGCTCCGGTTTACCATGGTCAGGGACAGGCCCCAGCCGCGGAGGGAAAAGGAAATCCGGTAGGCCATGTCTCCCTGAGGGGTGACACGGGCAGTGCATACCTCCTCTCCGTCCACCTCCAGGTGAGGCCATGCGGCGGAAACCCGAAAAGAGGAGGTGGCCACCCGCTCTCCCGCCCGGAGATCTCCTTCCTCGTACATATATAACCCGGTGAGGCACAGTCCCCGCTCCCCCTCCCCGCCGGCCAGAACGGTGACGATGAACACCACGCTTCTGCTCTGGTTCAGCAGTGCCTCGAAATACCAGGTTTCCAGGTGCAGGGGCAGCCCGGCGCCAAATCCGTCATCTTCCAGGCTCATGTCACGGGGAACAAAGTAGGGCTGGTCCAGGTCGGGTATGTGTCCTTCGCCTGCTTCCCTCTGGAGGGCCCCCGGGGCCAGGGGGGTGGGGAGCAGTGCAACCAGACAGACCATGGAGAGAACGGCCACCGGTCCGCGCACCATGTATGAATATCTGCCGGGGCTTAAAATCCTGTGGGTTACTTTTTTACGCCCCTCGCCATTAAGCCTCATGGACTATGTGCTCATTGTCTGCACCGCCCCGCCGGCTCAGGCGCCGGCCCTGGCCCGGGCCCTGCTGGACCAGAGACTCATCGCCTGTGCCACCATTGTCTCCAGCAGGTCCCTGTTCTGCTGGCAGGGGGCGGTAGAGGAGGAAGAGGAGGCGCTGCTGGTCATCAAATCCCGGGCCGACCGCTGGGACAGCATCCGGGAGGCCCTCTGCCGCCTGCATCCCTATGACACGCCGGAAATAATTGCTCTGCCCGTGGTGCAGGGTCTGCCCGCCTATCTGGCCTGGATTGACGAGGTGGTGGCCGATGGCCAGTGACCCCCTCATCACCCTCACCACGGACATCGGATGGCGGTACGCAGCACAGATGAAGGGGCGTATCCTCTCCCTGCTGCCGGAGGCCCGGCTGGTGGACATCGCCCACGACGTCAGCCCCCAGGACGTGCGGGAGGGGGCCTTCGTGCTCTACGCCGCTGTCTCCCATTTTCCCCGGGCGGTGCACGTGGCGGTGGTGGACCCCGGGGTGGGCACCCGGCGGAGGGCCCTCATGGTGGAGACGGAGGGCGGATTCCTGGTGGGCCCGGACAACGGCGTGCTGCTGCCGGCGGCCCGCCGGCTGGGGCTGCAGGAGGTGTACGTCATAACCGGCTCCTCCGCCCCGACCTCCGACGTGGCTCCCACCTTCCACGGCCGGGACATATTTGCCCCGGTGGCCGTGCACCTGGCCCGGGGAGTGACGCCCCTGCACCTAGGGGAAGCCTGCGCCGACTACGTGGACCTGGATTTCGGCCAACCGGCCGTGGACACTGCCATCGAGGGCCACATCATCTACGTGGACCACTTCGGCAACCTCATCACCAACATCCCGGGCTCTCTGGTGGAGACAGCCATGGGAAGCCAGACCACGGTGCAGGTGGGGGACACCACCGTTGAGGTGCCTCTGGTCAGGAGCTACGGATACGCCCGCCGGGGCCAGCTTCTGCTCACCGTGTCCAGCGCCGACCTGGTGGAGATTGCCTGCCGGGAGGGAAGCGCCCAGAGCCAGCTGAGCGTGGATGTGGGGGACCGGGTGGTGGTGGAGCCTCCGGGCACCGGAACTACGTAAAGGTTATAAATTATTGCGGACATTAGTACCTGATTACCATGAACACCAAAATAGTGGGCATATTGATTGCCGCGGTTTTTGTCACCAGTGCCTTTGCCACCTTTGCCGGAAATACCCCCGGTTACGACCGGGTGGAAACGGCCCCAGGTGGACAGGCGAGCGCTACCACCTATACGGTCAGACAGACGTTTGAACAGCCGGTCGTTTTCTCTGCTCAGGGCTACGCGGTGGTCCAGATGGCCGGTACCCGCAGCGACCTGCGGTCCGGTTACCCCACCCTGCCCTACACCCGGGAGACACTGACCTTTCCGCTGGGCACCGCCATCACCGATGTGGAGGTGAGCGTTTCCGGCGTTCACATCCTGTCCCTGCCCGGCAAGATTTCACCGGCTCCCCAGCCCGTTCCCCTCAACGGAGAGCCCGCCTCATACATAGTGGAGGAGGGACCGGTCTACACCAGCCACCAGCCCTATCCCCGGGAGTGGGTGCAGTGGCACACCGGCGCGGGCATCAGAGACGGCCAGCGGGTCACTTTGGTCACCGTTCACGTCTATCCGGCCCGGTACCTGCCGGACAGCAACCAGCTGGAATACGTGGACAGCGCGGAGGTTGTGGTCACCTACCAGCCGCCCGAGCAGCCCCTGCTCCAGGCCGATGCCTACGACCTGCTGATTGTCACCGCCGACGCCTTCCGCAGCGACGTGGAGCCCCTGGTGGAGCACAAGGAAAGCTACGGCATGCGCACCCTGCTGGCTACCACCTCCGAGGTATATGCGGCCAGCGACGGGCGGGACCAGGCGGAGAAACTCAAGTACTACATCAGGGATTCCATCGAGGACTACGGCATAAAATACGTGCTCCTGGTGGGCGGTCTGACCTCCCTGATTTCCGGGCAGGAATGGCACGTTCCGGTCCGCTATGTCTACAACGGCGAGGGCAGCGAGCCCCGCTACCTCAGCGACCTCTATTTTGCCGACATCTACAACGCCGACGGCTCCTTTGCATCCTGGGACACCAATGACGACGGCGTGTACGGCGGCTGGGCCTTCGGCCTGGGCAAGGACCTCATCGACGGCTACCCCGACGTGTACGTGGGCCGGCTGGCCTGCCGGAACACCAAGGAGGTGCAGGCGGTGGTGGAGAAAATCATGGAATACGAGAGCGGCACCGACCCCTCCTGGTTCAAACGGGTGACCCTGGTGGGCGGTGACACCTTCAACGACATATCCGCCCACAACTATCTGGAGGGCGAGGTAGCCACCCAGAAAACGGCCGAATACCTGGAAGATTTTGACCCGGTCAAGCTGTGGTGGTCCGAGGGAAACCTCCAACTGTCCAAGGTGATGGATGCCCTCAACCAGGGCTCCGGCTTTGTACACTTCTCCGGTCACGGCAGCCCGGGCATGTGGATGGGCAAGGACTTCACTGACGACCCCCACGGCGAGTACATCCTGGGCATGGAGGTCTACCACATGTCCTTCCTCAAAAACGACGGAAAGTACCCGGTATGGGTCATCGGCGGCTGCCACAACAGCATGTTCAATGCCACCCTCATGGACAGCACCCTCGGCTGCATCAAGTCTCTCACCGGCACCCCAACCTGGTACTGGATGCCCATCCCCGAGTGCTTCGGCTGGTGGCCGGTGAAGGTTCCCCACGGCGGAGCCATCGCCACCCTCGGCTGCACCGGTCTGGGCTACGGTACCATCGGGGACAGCGACGGCGACGGCATCCCCGACTGCATCCAGTACCTGCTGGGCTATCTGGAGACGCGCTTCTTTGAGCTGTACGGGCAGGAGGGTGTCGACGTGCTGGGCGACATGTGGGGCACGGCCATCTCCGACTACAACGACCTGTTTCCGCCCATGCAGGACAAGATAGACCTGAAGACCGTGCAGGAATGGGTGCTCCTGGGCGACCCCAGCCTGAAGATAGGGGGCTACTCCTCCTAACCTCTCTCCTCCCTTTCTCCTTTTTTTGTCTCTTGAAAACCTATTTCTAGGGGTGACGCTATGTGGGGGCATGTTCGAGTCCGGCATCCGCCGGGCCACCGGTGACGACCTGGACGCCCTGGTGGCCATCGAGCAGGCCTGCTTCGAGCCCCCTTGCTGCTATTCCCGCCGCCAGTTCAGCGCCCTGCTCGCCTCCAAACACAGCCTGTGCCTGGTGGAGGAGGGAGAGGGGCGGATGCGGGGATTCGTCATCGTTCGCTTCCGTGCCGGCTCCCGGACCGCTCATGTGGAAACGCTGGATGTGGACGGGGCGTGGAGGGGGCGGGGAATCGCCCGCCGGCTGCTGGCGGCGGCCGAGGAGGCCTGCCGGGAGCGGGGCATGCACCGGCTGCAGCTGGAGGTGTCCACGGGCAACGCCAGGGCCCTCGCCCTGTACGAAAAGGTGGGCTACCGCCGGGTGGAGGCCATCACAGACTACTACCAGTTTCCCCACCACGGCTCCCGCGACGTGTACCGCATGGTCAAGGAGCTGACGTGACCTCCGGCGGGGGCGACCGGGACACCCACCGGCCATCTTTCAGGTGGCAGTAGCCGTGGGTGTACTGCTCCAGGATTGAAAACAGATTTTTTCTGAACTGCGCCGGAACCAGACCAGGGTCGCAGATGTCCGGATCCAGGTGAATCTGCTCCACGTGGGGGACGGGCTGCGGGGGAAGGGGAGAGTCCCGGCCGTAAAGGAGGT
Organism: Thermoplasmatales archaeon; assembly: GCA_011049295.1. Classification (GTDB taxonomy): domain Archaea; phylum Thermoplasmatota; class E2; order UBA202; family DSCA01; genus DSCA01. The sequence continues at coordinate 7,392 of DSCA01000209.1, read as the reverse complement.
ACAGAGCGTGCTGTTTTTCGTCCGGGTCCAGGCGCAGCTCCCGGGGGTCCAGATGGCGGCAGAAATCGGCGGCGTGGCTCCCCCGATAGGCCATGCTGGCGGGGTCCCCGTGGTTGGCCAGCAGAAAGAGAAGCACCCCCCGGCACTTGGAGCAGGTGCCGCAGGGCACCACCGCCCCGTTCTCCAGGTGGCAGGAATGGCAGGACCGCTGCAGGGCCGCCAGCTGCGGATAGCGCCGGGTCAGGATGCGCTCCACCACCAGCCCGGTGAGGGAGCGGAGAGCCGACCACTGCCGGAGGCCGGGCATCCGCCGTGCGTACCAGGCGTTCATGCGCAGGTCAAAGTCCTGGTGCTGGTCGTAGACGCCGCAGTAGTGGGGTATGCCCAGGTGGGTGGGCTGCTCCCGGAAATCGTCGAATTCGCTGCCGATGAGCAGGTTTCCCAGGCGGCGGCGGGCAAACAGCGGGAGCAGGGCAAACACATAGAAGGGAAAAATGCACAGGCGGATGGGATAGGTGTCGGCTCTTACCTTCCGATGGTCGGCCCGGATGCAGGCCAGGTGGTCCAGCATGAAGGTGTAAAAGCGGTCCACGTTGGTCCACACCCGGGCCGTATGCGGCTGGCGGAGGCGGTGGTGGCGGTAGGCCACCAGTGCCGTCCGCCAGTGCCCGCCGCTCTCGTTGACGTACAGGGGATGCGTCTCCGCCCCCATCTCCTGCAGCAGGCCGTAGGTGAGCAGGCTCTCCTTTCCCCCGCTGGACAGCACGCCGCAGGCCCCGGGTCGCCCCCCGCTGCTGATTGCCTCGTCGTCATAGGTGGCGAGAGGACGTATGTCGGCCCGGGGGCGGGCGTGGTCGGGGGTCACCTGCCGCTCGTCGGGGGCATATTCCGGGAGCAGATAGGAGGTCCGCCGCCGCAGTATCTTGTTCACAAAGATGTCCCGGCTGAAAACCTGGTTGAGGTGGACGAGCAGCTCCCGGTCGGCCAGGCTGAGCGGAAATTCCAGCTCGATGTGCTCCGCAAACAGCCCGTAGTTGAGCAGGGGCTGGGCACAGGCCAGGCGCAGGAGCGGCAGGTAGCGGCGGTCTATTTCCTCCTCGTAGCGCAGGCGGAGGGGAAAAGACGCCTCCCGCCCGTCGGCGGTGCGCACCTCCACCTCGCAGACCACCGACGGGCCCTGCAGGGAGGGCTCGGAAAGCCTAAGGGAGCGCAGGCACAGCAGGTTCATGGCTGGTCCTCCGCCCGGGCTTCCACCACGGCCTCCGCCAGCGCCCCCACCCCGTCGGCCAGGGGGTCCACCACGGGCACATCGAACATCCGGGCATACCGCCGCTTGGCCCGTTTCATGCCTGCGGAATCCAGGTTCTCCCGGTTGAAGCTGATTCCCAGGAGAGATCTCTGGGAGAGGAGGGTGGCAATGGTCACCACCCGGCGGGGGTCGGGCATGGGATAGCCGGGGAATCCATCCAGGTGGGAGCGTCCCGGGGCGTGGATGAGCAGAAAACCGTGTACCTGGCCGGCGGCCAGTATCTCGAAGCCGCCGGGAAAAAAGGGATGGACCAGGCTGCCCTGCCCCTCGATAATCATGAACTCCGGCTGACGGTTCCTCCAGGAGTCAATGATGGCGCCCTCGATGCCCCCGGCCACGAAGTCGTTTATCATGGCGTCGATAATCACCCCGTGCGGCCATCCCTGCATCCAGCCGGTCTGACCGGTGTAAATCATGTCCGCGGTGTGCCCCCGCCGTTCCAGCTCCCGCACCAGGGCCACGGCCAGAGTCCGCTTGCCCACGGCCGAGTCGGTACCCACGGTGGCCACCCGCACCGACCCCACGTCTCTGATGTCTCCGGTGTAGAAACGCTTGTGGTCCCGGAACAGCTTCCTCACATCGGTGATGGTGCAGTGGTTTTCCTCTGCCAGCTGCCGGAAGGCCAAATTGTCCGAGAGAAACTGGTGCAGGCCGGAGACCACGTGCAGGCCGTGGGAGAGGGCCCAGGATACGGCCCGGTCGTATCCGGCGGGCAGGGTGCTCCCCTCGGACACGGCGCCCACGATGAATATGCCGGGGCAGGTGGCCCCCACCGCCTCCTCCAGGGAGTTGAACAGCGGTATGCCGCGGTGTACGCCGTCCAGCAGTTCACCGGCGTCTCCCTCCGGCAGGGTGGAATCCACCACGGCCGCGATGTCATAACGCCGGCTGTACCGGACCAGGCCGTGGGCGGTTTTGCCGTCGGCGCAGCGGTAGCGCCCCTCCACGTAGACCACCGCCCTGTTGTCGCCGGCTCCGTGCAGAGGGGCCAGAGGATCAGGGGCCCGGGCAGGCATGTTATGTCTTCCTACCGGTGAGGATGGCCACGTAGCGGTCGTTGGGCAGCGGCTGCTTCAGGTGCATGTCGATGATGGAGATGAGGCCCGCTGTGGAGGCCGGCAGAATGTTCAGTCCCTCTTTGTCTCGGACCCGTCGGGCGTACTCCATCATGCTCCGGTCGGTGGCGAAGGAGGCCCAGCCCCCGGTGCTTCGGATGGCCTCCAGGGCGTAGTCTCCGTCGATTGCGTGCCAGTTGATGAGGGGCTCGTTGACGGCGGTTTCCCGTATGCGCCCCGGTTCCAGATCCTCGCAGGTGGGGGTGTTTTTGATGAAGGCCTGCACGATGGGGTTTTTTCGAAAGGCGGAGCCGGCCACAATCCGGGGCATGCGGGAGGTTTTTCCCCGCCGGTAGAGGCTGACGAAGCCCCGGTACACGCCGGCCAGGGTGGTACCGTTGGAAACGGGGAGGGCCACCACCGCCGGCGCATCCCTGAGATCGTCGTATATCTCGTAGGCTATTTCCCCGTAGGCTCTCAACTGCAGGGCGGTGTTGGCCCCGCCGGCATTGGCGTCGTAATGGCCGTAGTCCTCTGCCGCCCTCCGCGAAAACGCCACGGCGCCCTCGTAGTCTCCCGGAACCCGCTCAATCCGGGCCCCGTAGTCGGCTATCTCTTTAATCCGGTTGGTGTGGTACTTCTCGGGAATATAAATCACGCATTCCAGTCCCCCCAGCGAGGCGGCTAGGGAGATGGCAGCTCCGTAGTTGCCGCAGGTGGCCACGGTGATGGAGTCGTATCCCCGCCGCAGGGCGTCCAGCACCTGGGCGAAGGCGATGCGGTCCTTCTGGGTGCCGGTGGGGGTGTTGCCCTCGAATTTCAGGAACAGCTGGCGCAGTCCCACCTCGCGCTCGACGTTGCGGGCCCGGGTGAGCGGGGTGTCCCCGATCTCCGAGTCCATGATGTCCTCGAAGGCCTCCAGGCGTTCCTCCAGGCTTCGGGTGCGATTGCTGGCCACCTGTCGCTGTACCTCCAGTTCCGGTGCAATGGTGGGGCTCTGCGAGGTCGCTCCGTCTAAAAGAAACGAGGTCACGTCGTTTTTCTGGCCCCCGTTCTGGGCAGCGGTTTGGATGTTTGTCTCAGATGGCCGAACACCATTTTTTTTCGGTTCTTCATCTGACATAAAATCTTTGATGGTACATTTCCTGGCCGTATTTATAATTTGTCACGCTGCCTCCCGGCCCGGCGGTGGCATGCGGGTCGCAGGGGGCCGGCGGACCCTCAGAGTACCAGCAAAAAAGGGGGAAAAAGGGGAGGACGGAGGCTCTATCCGTAGGTGACAAAGCAGGCATCCCCGCTGTACCGCTCCGGTACCTCCTCCCAGGTGGTGCCGCCGTCTCCGGACAGATAGAAGGTGCCCTGGGGGTAGGGGTTGTCTCTGCCCACCGACCATCCCAGGCCCCAGTCGTCGGCGGAACCCCCGCATACCAGGTAGTATCTCTGGCCGGGAGTGAGGGCCACCTCGCCCACCGGAATGTCCACCCAGGCCGTCTCCCAGCCCGTCTCCGCCGGCTGCAGGATGACAGAGGCCAGGGTAGAGCCGTCCAGGTCCTCCCTCACCGACACCGTCAGGTCGTAGCCCGAGCCCCAGGCGGCAAGGGACAGCTCCAGTTTGGCCAGCCGGTCCACGGTGGGCACGAAGGACTGGGTCAGCCAGCGGGTGTTGTTGATGCCGAACAGCCACCACTGGCTCACCTGTCGCTGGTCCACCACGTGGCCCGGGGCGGCCATGGTGACGGTCAGGGGGGCAGACCAGTCGCTGGTGGCTCCCCGCTCGTCCTCCGCCCTGACCGCAACGTCATAGGTGCCCTCGTGGCTCCAGGCGTGGGTTAGGGTAACCTCCCGCCCCGGTTCCTCCCACCCGGTGGTCTCCGTGGTGCCGTCGCCCCAGGTGACGGTGTAGCGGATGCGGTGGCCCTCGGGGTCGGTGGCTGTCGTGGTGTAGGCATAGGCGGTGCCGGTGTCGCCCACGGCCACGCCCTCCGGAGTCTCGGGAACGGTGGGGGGCAACTCCACCTCGGTCAGATGGAGCTCGCCGGGGTAATCGTCAAAAATCTGGGGGTGCATGCTGGTCTCTTCCTCGATAATCTCCCGGGCGTAGTAGAAGGCCTCCTCCAGGGACACCAGGCCGTCGCCGTTGGCATCCCCGTAACCCTTCAGCCCGTCAATGATGTGGTGGGCGAAATAGGAGCCGTAGGAGGTATCCTCCTCGGGCACCGAGGTCACAACCACCCGGTTGCGCCCCTGCAGCTCTCCAGCGAACTCCTGCACCCAGTCCACCTCGCGCTGGTAGGTGTGGGCGTAGCTCCAGTTGTCGTTGAACCCGCCGGAGTGGCAGCTGTCCACGATGACTCCCAGGGCCTGGCTCTCCAGCCGGTTGAACAGGGCGTTGAACATGTCATCGATGATGATGGCCAGGGGATTGGCCAGGGGCTCCCAGCTCCAGGGGTTGGGAAAGGGCAAAAAGCCGTTGTAGGTGGCCAGGGCCTCGTCCATGCCGTCCTCCTCGTCAAAGGGGGGCAGATCCCACAGGATGGGAAACCCATGGGTGGTCAGGTATACCAGGCACACGTCGTTTTCGTCCTCCATCTCGTCCAGCCATCGAAATCCCTGCATGATGCGGGGAACGGTGGCATTCTCGCCGGTGATGACCCGGATGTGGTCCTCCTGCCAGTGACCGGAAACGGGGAGCATCTCCCGGAAGCGCTCCGCCTCCACCAGCATGGAGGGCCGGTCCATGTCCGGATTGCGGGCGTACACTCCCACGGCCACCATCAGGGCCCAGTACTCGGTGTCGTCACCATCGTCAGAAGGGGCGGGGCCCAACCCGGCGTCCTCGCTGGCTCCCCAGCTGGGCGCGGCGGCCTCCCGGCCGGCGTCCGGATGCAGAACGGTGGTGCTGCCGGGCAGCAGCAGGAGCAGCGCCAGGGTCAGGCAGGCAAAAACAATCATCCATGGCTTGTTCATATTCATTCACCATCACGACAAGGCGGTCTAATATTTTATAATTTGCGGAGACCGTCACCTTTAATAAACGGGCGGCATTTCACAAGGGATGGACGTCACCAAGGACCAGGATTTTGACGAATGGTACAACCAGGTGGTGGAGGCCGCCGACCTGTGCGACAAGCGCTATCCGGTCAAGGGCATGAACATCTGGAAGCCCTACGGCTGGGAAATCGCCCGGGCCATCGACGCCCTGATTCGGGAGGAGATGCGGCGCACCGGCCATCAGGAGGTTAACTTTCCCCTCCTGGTTCCCGAGAGCCTGTTCCAGAAAGAGGTCGACCACATCAAGGGGTTTGGCTCCGAGGTCTTCTGGGTCACCCACGCCGGGGACCATGAACTGGACGAGCGCCTGCTGCTGCGCCCCACCTCAGAGACCGCCCTGTACACGGTTTTCGCCCTGTGGATTCGCTCTCATGCCGATTTGCCACTGAAGACCTTCCAGATTGTCAACACCTTTCGCTACGAGACCAAGATGACCAAGGCGTTCATCCGGGTGCGGGAGATTCATTTCTTTGAGGCCCATACCTGCCATCGCGACTACGAGGAGGCGGAGGACCAGGTGAGGGAGGACGTGGACATCGCCCGGTCCTTCTTCGACACCCTCTGTCTGCCCTTTTTGATGCACCGCCGCCCCGACTGGGACAAGTTCGCCGGCGCCCATTATTCAATCGGCGTGGACGTTCTCATGCCCTCCCTGAAGGTGCTGCAGGTGGCCTCCATTCACCAGTACCGGGAGAACTTCTCCCGGCCCTTTGACATCACCTACGAGGACGAGGAGGGCAACCACCATCACGTGCATCAGACCACCTACGGCATGTCGGAGCGGGTGCTGGGGGGCATCGTGGGCCTGCACGGCAACGACCACGGCATCGCTCTGCCCTCTGCCATTGCCCCCATCCAGGTGGTCATCATTCCCATCTTGTTCAGGGGCAAGGAGGGCCCGGTGGAGGAGGCCTGCCAGGAGGTGGAGCGGGCGCTCACCGAGAGGGGCCTGCGGGTACACCTGGACAGCCGGGACAAGACCCCGGGCAACAAGTTCTACGACTGGGAGCTCCGGGGCATTCCGGTCCGCATAGAAATCGGTCCCCGGGACGTGGAGAAGGGAGCGGTGACCCTGGTCACCCGGGACGGAGAAAAAAAGCAGATTTCCCGGGACCATCTGGGTCAGATTGACGACGAGCTGGCCGCCTTCGACCGGCGTATCACCACCCGGGCCCAGCAGTTTCGCGATCAGCACGTCCACTCTCTGAGCACGCTGGAAAAAAGGGAGGGCATCATCCGGGTGCCCTGGTGCGGGCGGGAGGAATGCGGCCTGGAGATGGAGGAGGAGGTGGACATGAGCTCCCTAGGCATCCCCTATCCTGAGCCGGCCGTGGAGGGAACGTGTGCCGCCTGCGGCGAGAGGGCCCGGCACTGGCTGAGCCTGGCCAAAAGCTACTGAGGATAAATTTTTTTCTTCAGCTTCTTGATGGTGCCCGAGGTGGTGAGCGGGGTGAGGGAAAAGGTGTCGGTGGCCACGCCGCTGAGAACCTCGATGACGTCCTCCTTCTTGGTGTGCGGGCAGCGGACGATGCCCCGGTCGCCCTCAAAAACGGTCAGCCAGGGCACCTGGTCGTCGCCGTACAGGGCCCGGTATCTGTTGTTTATGGCGTGGATGACCTCGGTGCGCGACGCCTGGCCCTGCACGGAAAATAAAATGTAACGGCGCCTTCCCACTTTCTCCCTTATCATCAGAGCTCTCCAAATTCCTCCTGGAGGTCGATGACCAGCTCACGGAGCATGTCCTCGAAAACGGTGTTGCGGTACTCACGGGTGCCAGCCTGGGTGTGGGCCCGGGCCACGAACTCGCTGCCTTCCTTGACCACTTCAATGCGACACAATTCCTCTTCTACCGTGACCATGGTTTCACTGTTGTGGGTATATACGCTTTATATTTATTATTTTTGCACGGTTGTTCGCTGCACCCGGTGCCTCTAGGCCTTCGCTAGGCCTTCAGATACTGCTCCACCATCTCTATGG
>DSCA01000156.1 GCA_011049295.1 Thermoplasmatales archaeon | reverse complement strand
GATTCGAGGACATCGAGTGCTCCATATATGCCGCTCTTGTCCTGGCCAACCGCCCCCTAACCGCCCGGGAGATAGCCCACGAAACCAGCTACGCCTATTCCACCACCATCAACGCCCTGAACGCCCTCATCAAGCAGGGGCACATTCACAAGACGCGCCGGAGTCGAAAAAACGTGTACTGTCTGGCCACCGACCTGGCCCACATCGTGAAGGCCAGAATAAACCGCTTCTCCGATCTCCTGCAAACCACGGCCGCCTCCATCCACCGTCTGGACGAGCGGTACAAAGAGAGGTTGCGGGAGGTCCTGGAGACGGTGAACAACGCCCTGTGCGCCCTGGAAAAAATGCGGTGTACGGAGGAAGGACCATGAAACATGCCACCACCATCCGGCTGCTGAAGGGGACCGTCGGAAATCCCCTCACCCGCACTCTGCTCAGGGGGTTGAGCACCTTCTGCGACAAATGCGGCAAAAACCGGGTGGAGGTATCGGTGGAGTTGTACACGGGGCAGCGAGAGGGGGCCTGTCTGGCCTGCACAGCGGGAGCCAGACTGATTGCCCGGGTGCTGGCCAAGGGAGCAGAGGCCTTCGGGCTCAGCGAGGAGGAGATGCAGGAAAAGTTTACCGATCCCTACTGGGCCAGGGGGCTGGCCTCCACCGTGCGGGGCATCGCCCAGTTCGGCGTAACCAAGCCCTTTACCCCTGGGGCCCCCTTCCAGGTGGTGTGGGACATCACCTACAGGTGCAACCTCCGCTGCCAGCACTGCTATGCCACCGCTGGAGAGGTGGGAAAAGACGAGTTATCCACCGAAGAAGCACTGCGGGCCATCGACCTGCTGGCCCGGGCCGGGGTCACCGTGCTGGCCTTTTCCGGTGGAGAGCCCCTGGTGAGACCAGATATTTTTCAATTGACCCGGCACGCTGCCGAGCGGGGCATGTACGTGGCCGTGGCCACCAACGGCACCCTCATCACCAGGGAAAAGGCTGCCCGGATGAAAGAAAACGGAGTGGAGTTTGTGCAGATCAGTCTGGACGGACTGGATGCGGAAACCCACGACGCCTTTCGGGGGGTGGAGGGGGCCTTCGACAGAACCGTGGAGGGCATCAAAAACAGCGTGGCCGAGGGATTTTTCGTGGAGGTGTCCACAACGGTCACCAGGCACAACTACCGGCAGATACCGGAAATCATAGACTTCAGCGAGCGGCTGGGAGCAGACTGGTTCATGGCCTATAACTTGGTCCCCACGGGCCGGGGCCGGGACATCGTCGCCCACGACCTGTCGCCGGAGGAGCGGGAGGACATGCTGCACATGCTGTGGCGGGAGCTGAAAGCGGACCGAAACATCAACGTGCTGTCCACCGCCCCCCAGTTTGCCCGGGTGGCCCTCCAGCAGGAGGGAAAGGGGGACTGCACCACGGTTCCCACCCACTTCTATAACCCCACCCTGGCCGGCCAGCTGGTGGACCTGGCGGAGTTCATCGGGGGATGCGGCGCCGGCCGATTCTACCTGGCCATGCGGGCCAACGGCGACCTGCAGCCCTGCGTTTTTTTCCCCCTCAAGGTGGGCAACATCCGGGATGGTGACCTGGAGAGGGTGTGGCAAAACAGCAGAGTGCTCCAGGAATTACGAAACAAGGATTTACCGGAGCGGTGCGGCGACTGCCATTACCGTTACTACTGCGGCGGCTGCCGGGCCCGGGCCTACGGGTACACCGGCAACTATCTGGCCCCTGACCCGGGATGCATCAACAACCGGGAGGTATACCATAGGCTGACCTGCCATGTGCAGCAGCCGGTGCAGGCAACCGGGAGCCGGCCCGGGTGACGGCGGCGGATCATCCTCACGTCCTGGCCACGATGCGGATGATGTCCCCGTGCTGGAGTTGATGGTCGGCACCCACCACCCGCTTGGTACGGGCATCCACTCCCCGGATGAACCCCTCCCCCAGGTCGGTGTGCACCTTGTAGGCCAAGTCCAGGACGGTAGACCCCCGGGGAAGCAGGTAGACGTCGGGGAGCACGTTGCCCTTTTTGTCGGCATAGTGATTTTCGTCCTCCACCGGATAGACGGCAATCAGGTTGAGCAGGCTGAACACGGCGGTGTTGATGCACTGCTGCACGCCGGTGCCCCCGTATTTCTCCATGACATGGGTACGGATGTACTCCAGCCCCTTGAGCTGCTTGTCACTCATGTCTTCGTCAAGGACGGTGAAACAGTCATCGCCGGGCTTGTAGTCGATGAGTCCCTTTTCGGCGGCGTGGGTGAGAGCCAGTTCACATTCGGCAGAGGTGGGAATGGCGTGCTCCCCCCGCATGGCCTGAACCATGGCATCGGGGGCCTTGTCGCATTTGTTGAGAGCCAGCAGAATGGGCTTGCCCGCCCGCCGGATGTGGGAGGCCAGGGTGAACAACTCGGCATCCGTCCAGGTGGAGAAGTCCTCGGGAAGAGCGGCATGGCGCATGGCCACGTTGATGTCTCCCTCGGTGATGCCCAGCCCGGTGAGACGCTCGGCCAGGGGGCCACTGATTTTTTGGTCCTCCAGCTTGCAGCGGCGGCTGACCTGCTCCCAGTCCCGCTTGATGATGCCCAGAATCCAGTAGTCCAGCTCCTCCTCCAGGAAGGCCACGTCCTGCCGGGGGTCATGCTGGCCCACCGGGCACATCTGTCCCTCGGCGTCGGTAGAGCCGGAGGCATCGATGATGTGGATGAGGCAGGAAGCCTGGCGGAGATCGTCCAGAAACTGGTTGCCCAGTCCCCGTCCCTCGTGGGCCTTGGGCACCAGGCCGGCCACGTCGATGGCCTCGATGTGCACGTAGCGTATGCCGTCCCTGCACTCGGAGTTGTGGGGGTTGCAGGTGGCCCCCAGCTCCCGGCAGGGGCAGGGAGTGCGGGCGTACATGATGCCCTTGTTGGCCTGGATGGTGGTAAAGGGATAGGAGGCCGTCTCGCCGTGGGCATTGGTGGCAGCATTGAAAAAGGTGGTTTTGCCCACGTTGGGCTTGCCCACAATACCGATCTGCATACCCATGTTATCTACCCGTAATAGTGGTTGATGTCGTCTTTTCCCCCGGCTCCCTCCTTTCGCTCCAGCAGGTCGATGGAAAGAATCATGCTCACCGGGATGACCCTTGTCTTACCGGCCAGGTCTCCGTGGGTGTCATCCATGACGATGCACAGCCCCTCCTCCTTGCCGATGTAGGTGTAGCCCGCAAAGGTTCCCTGGGTGACCATGGTTTCCTCCTGACCGCTCATGGAACACACCAGGCACACGGAGCCCTCGGCAAATTCGACCTCAGCCATCTAAGGTCCTCCTGGACACCAGCTTCTGAAGATGGGCCACGGTCTCCGCATAGTTCTCCATGGCCACCTTGACATGGGCCTCCACGAAGCTCCACGCCTTGGCCAGGTTGCCGTAGCGCAGCCGGTATGTCTTGCGCACCGTGACCCCCTCGCCCTCCCTGCCCTCCTCCAGGATGTCCATGCCCTTCAGCTTGTTGAGGTGGCGATACACGGTGGCCTTGGTGGCCTCCAGGGTGACAGCCAGCTCGTCCACCAGCCAGTGCTTGTCCGGATGAATCAAAAAGCACTCAAACAGCCGGTAGGGAATGGAGGCGGTGTCGGCGCTCTCGTTCATGTAGCCGATGAGCCGGAGAAAGTCCACTGCCACCTTTTCGTAGTCGTCCTCCCCGGTCAGCGGAGTGTTTTTGGTCACCTGTAGCTGGAATACCATGTTTAGAGAATGGCTAGGCTTATTTTATAATTTTTGCGGCGTGGATACAGCCCTGACGCAGACTAGGCCACTTCCGGGCTCCAGCCGCCGGTGCCCTTGCCTCCCTCCTGGGGCTGGTCGAACTGCACCTGGGGCATGGGAATGGGCGGGGGAAGGCGCAGGTCACGGGAAATCATCACCGCCTCCGGAAGGCAGAAATGCATGATGGCCGTATGAATGCGAGAGGCCACCTCGTTGGGCATGTTTTTGGACTCGCTCCACCGCTCGGCCACCTCCCGGGCGTCGCTGCTCTCGTAGATGAATTCCCCCGCCAGTTTTATCAGGCCCAGCGGGCCGTAGCTGGCAGTGTACTCGAACTCCACCTGGGCCTCCTGCTTGCCCTGGGGGGTGAACAGGGTGACCGTGCTGTTGTGGTCGATGCGGACGTTGCGCACCGGCTGCTGAGACCGGGAATAGCGGCGGGCCTCCACGGAGGAGAGTTGCATATTCTTGATGTTCATGGTGTAAACCAAGTCCTCCCCGTTTAAATAATTTATTGCTAACTGATGGCGATGCTCACGATGTTGTTGCCTCGCAGCACCACCTTGCCCAGGCGCCGCTCGGCGTCCCCCTTCTCTTCCCGTGTGTCCTCAATCACCAGGTTCATGTACTGGTCGTAGCCGGACAGCTTTCCCTTCAGCACCCGGCCGTCCTTCAGCAGCAGCGAAACCTCCTTGTTCACCGAGCTCTCCAGCAAATCGGTTGGTAAGACCATGAAGCAGTATGCCGCCGGCTTTTAAATAGTTGTTGAAAGCCCATCCGGAAAAAGCGGGTCACAACTCATTGACGATGATGTCCGCCGTCCACCGGGCCACGTTGGCTGCCACCCCTGGGCACTTGTCGCGGTGTCCCCCGGCCTCCTCGAAGGCTGCGTAGCCCCGGGGGCTGAGCAGGTCGAAGGAGCGCTCCATGATGGCCTCCTGCACCTGTTTGCACACTGGGGAGCCGTACTCGGTGACGAAGCGCTGGTAGAGTTTCTGGGCGGGGACGAACACCCGGCGTTTTTTGTCCCCCTGCTGAAAATTTTCATAGGACCGGCCAGTGAGGAGTCCCAGGGCCAGCATGCCCCCGACCAGGGCGCCGCAGGTCCCCTCGGTGGAGAGCGCCGTCCCTCCGGCCAGGGAGTCAGAGGCCCGAATGACCGTTGGGTGGCCGATGGCCAGGGTTTCCATGAGCGCCGCCAGCACGCACTGGGGGCAACTGCCCCGGCTCTGCTCGTAGGAATAGGCCAGGTTGGCCGCCTTTTCCACCGGGTCGTCAGGGGAAACGGGCATAGCACTGTAAAGAGCGGTGCTTGATATAGATTTCCGCCGGGGCAAAGCATTTATACGACCCCCGTCATTTAACGATTGTGAAAAAATTAACTTCGCGGGAAACCCTGGAGCGCCTGAAGGAGCGGCAGAATGCAGTGATTCTGGCTCACAACTACCAGCGCCCCGAGGTACAGGACATCGCCGACTTCGTGGGGGACTCCCTGGGGCTGGCCACAAAAGCCGCAGAGACAGATGCAGAAAACATCGTGTTCTGCGGGGTGGACTTCATGGCGGAAATAGCCAAGATTCTCAACCCGGACAAGACGGTGCTCCACCCCGATACGGGAGCCAAGTGCCCCATGGCGGCCATGGTGGACCCGGAGAGCCTGGGATGGCTCACCGCCGACCATCCGGAGGCCGCAGTGGTGGCCTACGTGAACACCAGCGCAGCGGTCAAGGCGGCCAGCCACATCTGCTGCACCTCCTCCAACGCGGCCAAGGTCATACAAAGCCTAGAGCAGGACACCGTCATTTTCGTTCCCGACCACAATCTGGGCCAATACGCCAAGCGCTCAGTAGAGGGCAAAAACCTCCTTCTGTGGCCCGGCATCTGCCCCACCCACCACAAGATAACCCCAGACGACATCTCAGCCTTCCAGCGCAGCCATCCGGAGGCCGAGGTCCTGGTGCATCCCGAATGCCGGCCGGAGGTCATTGACCTGGCCCACCAGGTGCTCTCCACCGGCGGCATGACAAACCACGTCCGGCAGTCAGAAGGCCGAGAATTCATCGTGGGCACCGAAAAGGAGCTCTGCTACCGCCTCTCTCGGGAATGCCCGGACAAAGATTTCTATCCGGTGGAAAAGGCTCTCTGCCCCAACATGAAAAAGACAACCCTGGACAAAGTTTTAAAAAGCCTTCAAAACTTAACCCCTCAGGTTAGTCTGCCCCAAAACATCATGCAGCAGGCGTCCCGTCCGCTGCAACGGATGATGGACATGGGCAGAGGTGATTGAAGTGAAAAGAATCTATCTGGACCACGCTGCCACCACCCCCGCCGACCCCCAGGTGGTAGAGGCCATGCAGCCCTACTTCAGCCGGAGGTACGGCAACCCCTCATCCCTGCACACCCTGGGGGCGGAGGCCCAGGAGGGACTGCAGAAGAGCAGGGAGCAGGTAGCCCAGATGCTGGGAACGGAGCCCCAGTGTATCGTCTTCACGGGCAGCGGCACGGAGAGCGACAACCTGGCCATCAAGGGTCTGGCCTGGCACAAAAAAAGGGGTCACGTCATCACCAGCGGCATCGAGCATCCGGCGGTGCTGGAGACCTGCCGGCATCTGGAAAAAAACGGGTTTTCCGTCACCTACCTGCCCGTGGACAGCCAGGGACTGGTCAATCCCGAGCACGTGGCCCAGGCCATCCGGGAGGACACCATCCTGGTCAGCGTGATGCACGCCAACAACGAAATAGGCACCATTCAACCCGTCAAAGAAATTGCGGCCATATCTCACGAGCATCAGGTGCCCGTGCACACCGATGCCGTACAGTCCGTGGGCAAGGTTCCGTTCACCGTGGACGACCTGGGCGTGGACCTGCTGTCGCTTTCCGCCCACAAGATTTACGGGCCCAAGGGCGTGGGGGCACTCTATGTACGAGAGGGCCTCAAACTGCAGCCTCTGCTGCACGGAGGAGGACACGAGAAGGGACTGCGCTCCTCTACCGAAAACGTGCCGGGCATCGTGGGGCTGGGCACAGCCTGTGAGCTGGCCGGCCAGCGTAGGGACCGGGACATTTCCCACATGCGCAGGCTGAGGGATAAACTCATTGCTGGAGCCCTGGAAATCCCCCGGGCCTACCTCAACGGCCATCTCCAGAAACGGCTGCCCAACAACGCCCACCTCCGGTTTACCGCCATCGAGGGCGAATCTCTGCTGCTCAGCCTCGACGAGAAAGGCGTCGCCGCCTCCACCGGCTCCGCCTGCTCCTCCAAAAAGCTGCAGGCCTCGCACGTGCTGCTGGCCATGGGGCTCACCGAGGTGGAGGCCCACGGGTCGCTGCGTCTCACCCTGGGACGGGGCACCACAGAGGAGGAGATTGACTACGTGCTGGATATTCTGCCCCCGATAGTGGAAAAGTTAAGAAAGATGTCGCCGTTATGGGAGGCATAGCATGAGCCTGTACAGCGAAAAAGTCATGGAGCATTTCCGCAACCCCCGCAACATGGGCGAAATTGAGGACGCAGACGGGGTGGGCACGGTGGGCAACCCGGTGTGCGGGGACCTGATGACCATCTACATAACGGTCAAAGACGACCGGCTGGAGGACATCAAGTTCAAAACCTTCGGCTGCGCGGCGGCCATCGCCACCAGCAGCATGATCACAGAGATGGCCAAGGGGATGCAACTGGAGGAGGCACTGCGCATCAGCCGGGATGACGTAGCCCAGGGACTGGAGGGGCTGCCCCCCATCAAGATGCACTGCTCCAACCTGGCGGCCGAGGCCCTGCACAAGGCCATCGAGGACTACCGGTCCCGGCAGTGACCAGGAATCCGGGAAAACCTTATATGCCCCGACAAATTAGTCCGGCATGCACAAAATTTTTACTCTGGCCGTGATGCTGTGCCTGGTGCCCCTGGCGCCTGCTCTGGCCTCGCCACAGCAGACCGGCGGTTCCTATCTGCACATCGTGGAGCCCCAGGGTGGGCTGTACTACCACGGGCAGAAACTGCTGCCCGGCGACCCCTTCTGGACGGTAATTGTGGGCGACCGCCAGATGGCCGTGCGGGCCGAGGGCAGCGACAACGTGCTCACCGTGTACTTTACCCTGTATGACGTGCAGGAACGGGAGGTCATTGACCAGCAGCTGGATGCCACCCCCGGGGACGGCTTTGCCTGTCTATTCAGCAACGTGCCTCGCGGTACCTATCTGGTAATTGCCCTGGGTCTGGCCGCCGACCTGGAGGAACCGGTGGCCTCCGACTGGCGGACGCCCATCCTGTTCATCCCCACCTAGACAACAGTTTTAAAAACCCGGCCCTTTGCATACCATGGCCCTCAAGCGACGACATCCGGTCAGACACAAGGACATAGCCCCCGTCATCGAGCAGCTGCAGGAAACACTGGGCTGCACCATCGCCCACCAGCACAGGGCGGAGAGCGCCGAATGGGAGGGGCAAGAGGTCATCCTGCTGAACGGCCGCCTGGACATCGTCATGCTGGAGGACCAGGCCTTTCTCGCCCTCAGCGGCATCAACAAGCACCGGCCCACCCGGCGCCAGGTGACCGTGGACCGGGGCGCGGTGCCCCACGTGCTCAACGGCGCCGACGTCATGGCCCCGGGCATCACCGATGCCGACCCCGCCATCCAGGAGGGAGACCTGGTGTGGGTGCGCAACCCCGAGGGAACGGGCATCGCCGTGGGGCGGGCCCTCCTAAGCGGTCCAGAGATGGTAGCCGGCAGCAAGGGCAAGGCGGTGAAGAGCCTCCATCACCTGGGCGACGACCTGTGGAACCTGGCCCAGGAACTGAAATCGTAGAAAGGCAGCCAAGACATTTTTTCGACAGCAACCTGACCATCATAATGAGGACGGGTATCTCGCCTAAGCTAAAAAGAAAAGCGGAGTAAAAATTAATATCGCAGCCACCAGCAGGACGAAAAAGAGCCTGCGGTCTTCCTTTAGCAGCGGGGTTCTCTCTCCTAAAAACTCGTATCTTTGTGTATTGGTTTTTGTCGTTCCCCGTCCGATATTATGGCCGGTATCAACAAACTTATAAGCCGTGTTTATTTCCGGTGATACGATGAGCGGCGACTACGACCCGATGGCCTGGGAAAAAAAGTGGCAGCAGTACTGGGAGGACAACAACATCTATCATTTTGACCCCCAGAGGGGCGACGTTTATTCAATTGACAATCCGCCCCGCTATGCGTCGGGCGCCCTGCACATCGGGCATGCCGTCCACTACACCCACATCGATTTTGTGGCGAGATACAAGCGCATGCGGGGCTACAACGTCTTCTTCCCCCTGTGTTTTGACGTCAACGGGATTCCCATCGAGGAGAGGGTGGAGAAGCGCCTGGGCATCACCCGGAAGGACATCGACCGGCATGAGTTCATCCAGCTGTGCCGGGAGTTCGCCGAGGAGAACATCGGGGAGATGAAGCGGCAGTTCGTCATGCTCGGCGAGTCCATGGACCCCAGCATTTACTACCAGACGGACGCCGAATACTACCGGCGGGTTACCCAGATTTCGTTTATCGACCTCTACGAAAAGGGATACATCTACCGGGGGGAGTTTCCCGTCAACTGGTGTCCCCGGTGCATGACGGCCATGGCCGATGCAGAAATCGAGCACACCGCCCGGGACACCCAACTGAGCACCATAAAGTTTTACTTTGCAGATGAACAGCCAGAGCAGATAGAAAAATACCACGGCATAGGCAGAGACCGGCGGGGTCAGTACATCGAGATTGCCACCACCCGCCCCGAGATGCTGCCCACCTGCCAAATCGTGGCCGTCCATCCCGACGACGAGCGGGCTCCCTGGCTGGTGGGCCAGAGAGTGAAGGTGCCCCTGTTCGGGCAGGAAGTAGAGATTGTGGGGGACGACTCGGTGGACCCCTCCTTTGGCTCCGGCATGCTTATGGTGTGCACCATCGGGGACAAGGACGACCTGGAAAAGGCCCTCCGGTACCAGCTCCCCATGAAAATCTGCATCGACGAGGAGGGACGGATGAACGCCCTGGCCCAGGGCTACCAGGGACTGACCATTCCCCAGGCCCGGCAGGCAGTCATCAGCGACATGGAAAAACAGGGTTTGATACTGAAGCAACAGGACATCGACCAGAGCGTGGGCATCTGCTGGCGGTGCAAGACCCCGGTGGAGTTCATCCAGGCCGAGCAGTGGTTCCTCAAGTTGCTGCCCTTCAAGGAAAAGGTGCTGGAGGCCGCCGACGCCATTGACTGGTACCCCGACTACATGCAGCTGCGCTTCAACGAATGGGTTAACTCCCTGAAATGGGACTGGGTCATATCCCGGCAGCGCTACTTTGCCACCCCCATCCCCCTGTGGGAATGCCAGGAATGCGGGCAGGTGGTGCTGGCCACCCGGGAGCAGTGCTACGTGGACCCCACCATCGATTCCCCGCCGGTGGACCGCTGCCCTGCCTGCGGCGGCCCCCTGAAGGGAAGCGAGGACGTGTTCGACACCTGGATGGACTCCTCGGTTACCCCCCTGTACAACACCTTCTGGCAGCGGAACCCGGAGATGTTTGAGAGGCTGTACCCCATGTCCCTGCGCCCCCAGGCCCATGACATCATCCGCACCTGGGCCTTTTATACCGTGCTCCGCTGTCTGCTGATTACCGGGGAAAAACCCTTCCGGGAGATCATGATGGGCGGGTTTATTCTGGCTCCCGACGGCAAGCCCATGCACACCTCGCTGGGCAACGTCATCGACCCCCTGGAGATTCTGAGAGAGGAGGGCGCCGACCCCCTGCGCTACTATGCCGCCAAGTGCAAGCTGGGCGAGGACAATCCCTTCCGGCCCAAGGACCTGGTGCGGGGCAAGCGCCTGATGAAAAAGCTGTGGAGCGTGCAGCAGTTCGTGGGCACCGCCCTGCAGCAGGTGGAGCAGCCCGCCGGGGAGATGGACCCGGACAAGCTGCCGGTGATGGACCGGTGGATACTCACCCTGTTCAGCCGCACGGTCACCAGGTGCACGGATCACCTGGACGTCTTTGCCTATGCCGAGGCCCTCCGGGAGGCCGAATACTTCCTGTGGCACGAGTTCGCCGACCACTACATCGAGATGGTCAAGCACCGCATCTATGACCAGGGAGACCCCCGGGCGGCACAGGTTCTCTACCTCCTGGGTCTGGGAACCCTCAAGCTGCTGGCCCCCTTCCTCCCCCACATAGCCGAGGAGATCTACCGTCGCCACTACCGGGAGCGGGACGGCCACCGCAGCATTCACCGGGCAACCTGGCCGCAGCCCGTGCTGGAGGACGAGGAGGCATGCAGGCAGGGGGAACTGGTTAAAAACATAATCGCTGTTTTAAGAGAGGGGAAGAGCAGTGGAGGCATACCTCTCAACGAGGTTTGGAACGTCAAGGTAGAGATATTCGGAAATGAACATAAAGTTGCGGACCTTGCGGGCAGCGAAAACCTCATACAAAATATTTTAAAAATTCGGGAGATAGACATCACCCCCGGTATGCCGGATATCGAGGAAATTCCCACTAAGATAAAGCCCGATTATTCAAAGATGGGTCCAGCATGTGGTGCGGCCACCTCTCAAGTAGTCAACTACTTGAACCAGAATATAAACAAAACGTACCGAGAGTGGAATGAAAAGAATGGAATTGATATTTCTGATTTTGCACCAGCAGGGTCAAACATACCTGCAAAAATTCCCAAGGAGTACGTCGATTTCGAAAAAGAGTTCCGCATAAAGGGGAAAAGGGCAGCATTAATAAACCTGGAAGACATTATTATCGCCGTGGAGGGATAACATGCGAGGAAAATGGCGCCAGTGGCTGATACGCATCGCCGCCGTGCTGGTCATTGTGGCCATGGTTCTGGCCGGGTTCACCGTTATTTTCATCGATTGACACCGGGGACATTTTTTTAAACCAGAGACACATAAGGGGAATTGACTATGGAAGACATGGACAGGGACCGGAAAAAGGACTTGCTGAGCCGGGAGATACGCCACATCGACATCACCGGGTTTGACGCCCGACCCATCATCGACGCCTACGAGCACATGGCCTTCCAGGCCCGCAATCTGGCCCACGCCGCCAAGCTCTACGACAAAATGCTGGCCGACACCGACTGCGCCATCATCCTCTGCCTGGCCGGGTCCTTAGTCAGCGCCGGCCTCAAAACCGTGCTCCACCAGATGGTCAAAAACAACATGGTGGATGCCATCGTGTCCACCGGGGCCATCATCGTAGACCAGGATTTCTTCGAGGGCCTGGGGTTCAAGCATTACCGGGGGATTCCCTTCATCGACGACGAGATGCTGCGCCAGATAATGATTGACCGCATCTATGACACGTTTATCGACGAGGAGCAGCTGCGGGAATGCGACATGACCATCGCCCGCATCGCCGACGAGCTGGAGCCCCGCCCCTACTCCTCCCGGGAGTTCATCCGGGAGATGGGCCGCTACCTGGCCGAGAGAAACGTGGGCGGAGGATCGGTGGTTCTGGAGAGCTACCGGCAGGGAGTCCCCATTTTCGTTCCCGCCTTTTCCGACTGCAGCGCCGGGTTCGGCCTGGTCTACCACCAGTACCACCGTCAGGGCCAGCCCCAGGTGTCCATGGACAGCGCCCGAGACTTTCTGGAGTTGACGGAGATAAAAACCCATGTGCCGGACACCGGGCTGCTGATGATTGGGGGCGGCGTTCCCAAAAACTTCGCCCAGGACGTGACGGTGGCTGCAGACATCATCGGGCAGCCGGCCCACATGCACAAGTATGCCATCCAGGTCACGGTGGCCGATGAGCGGGACGGCGGACTCTCCGGTTCCACCCTGAAGGAGGCCCATTCCTGGGGCAAGGTGGACAGCAGCGCCGAGCAGATGGTGTTCTGCGAGGCCACCATCGCCCTGCCCCTGATTGCCAGCTACGCCTACCACCAGGGCTCCTGGCGGCAGAGAACACCGCGGCGGTTCAATGCCTGGCTGGACGAACGGAGTAAACAGCCGGTCACTGAACGCTGACCTGGGAAACACCCCTCTCCTGCCACACGGTCAGCGTGGCCTCTGCGCCTTCCATGCGCACCCCCTCCATCCGGTGGATGGTGATGGCCCGGGCCTGCAGGGTGGGCACGGTGCGGACTCCCAGAAAGGTGAACTGAAAGTCGCCGTCGATTATCAGGCGCAGGTGGTCCGGCTGGACGCTGACCTCAATGGCGGTTTCTCGTTCCATCCGGCATTCGAAAAATTTGCTGCCGAAGGGGCGGTAGGCCCGGCCCTTTTTCGGTGTAATGCAGAGGCGGAGGGTGCTGTAGTTGCTCTCCCATTCCAGCTCGCCCACATCGGACAGCGTGCTGGCAAAATCCTTCACCCGTTTGGCCATCTGCACCAGGGACTGTACTTTGTTCCGCATGGCCAGACGCTCCTTTATCCCGGAGACATCCTCCACAGCCCCCTGCAATTTTCCCAGAAAGCGCTGCAGCTCCGCCTCCTGCTCCCGCAGGTCATCCTTTAGGTCGCGGAGGGCAGAGGAATCCAGATGGCGGGGGGTGCAACGCCGGCGCAGGGAGTCCCGCATCCGGGTCAGGATGGCTGCCGCTCCCCTCTTGGGGGGTACCAGGGGTACGGCTCGCTGCAGCGCCTCCAGGTCTACCAGGTCCTCGAAATGGGTCAGGAAGCAGACGGCGTCCACCACCTCGTCCAGGTCGAGGGCGGTCCCGCTGGCCATCCATTCTCGGGCGGTCTGGTACAGGTCACAGTATAGAGAAAACAGGTCGTCCTCATCGCGGTCCTCCAGGGTCTTTTTTTGTTTTCCCTCGGCCATGTTTACTCACTGCATTGGCTCTTTTTTTCTCTGGCCGCCTGCACGAAACCGTAGAAGAGGGGGGCCGGACGGAGGGGACGGGAGGTGAACTCCGGGTGGAACTGGGAGGCAATGAAAAAGAGGTGGCCGGGAATTTCGGCGATTTCCATGCGCGGGGGGTCTGCGGAAACGCCTGAAAACACCAGCCCGGCCTCCTCCAGCCGGGGCATGTACTCCGGATTGACCTCGTAGCGGTGGCGGTGGCGCTCCCTAATGGTGGAGGTTCCGTAGAGGCGGTGGGCCAGGGTGCCATCCTTTACGGCAATGGGATAGGCGCCCAGCCGCATGGTTCCTCCCATGTCCTCCACGTCCTCCTGCTCCGGGAGAATGGTGATCACCGGGTGGGGGGTCTCCGGGTCTATTTCTATGCTGTTGGCATCCAGCCCCAGCACGTGCCGGGCGTATTCCACCACGGCCAGCTGGAATCCGAAGCAGATGCCCAGAAAGGGAATGCCCTTCTCCCGGGCGTGACGGATGGCGGCCATTTTGCCGTCGGCTCCCCGCATGCCGAAGCCACCGGGGACCAGGATTCCGTGCAGGTGGTCCAGGGAGACGGTGCCCTCCTCCAGGTCTTCGGCCTCTATCCAGTCGATGCACACCTTGACGCCCAGGGCTGCACCGGCGTGGCTGAAGGCCTCCTCTATGCTGATGTAGGAATCACTGAGGGCCGTGTACTTGCCCACGATGCCCATGGTCACCTGTTCCGCGGTGTCCTTGATGCCGCCCACGAATTCCTCCCACTTGTACAGGCCATCCCGGCGACGAAAGCCGAACCGCTGGAGAATGAAATCCGTCAGTCCCTGCTCGTCCAGCAGGAGGGGAACCTCGTAGATGCAGGACACGTCCGGGGCGGAGATGACCCCATCCACGGGCACGTCGCAGAACAGGGCTATTTTTTCCCGGGTCTTCTGCTCCAGAGGCTCCTCTGCTCTACCGATGATGATGTCCGGGTCGATGCCGATGGCCCGCAGCTCCTTCACCGAGTGCTGGGTGGGCTTGGTCTTCTGCTCCCCCACCACCCCCAGCACCGGAATGAGCGTGGTATGCAGAAAGATGACATCGTCCGGGCTCTCCTGGTGCAGCTGCCGCATCGCCTCCAGGAAGGGCATGGACTCGATGTCGCCCACCGTCCCCCCGATTTCCACCAGGCAGATGTCCGCGCTGCTCTCCGCCGTCACCCGCTTGACCCATTCCCTGATTTCGTCGGTGACGTGGGGGACAATCTGCACAGTCTTGCCCAAATAGTCACCCCGCCGCTCCTTTTCGATGACCGTGCGGTAGACCCGGCCGGTGGTGATGTTGTTGTCTGAGGAGAGGTTGATGTCCAAAAAGCGCTCGTAGTTGCCCAGGTCCAGGTCCACCTCTCCCCCGTCCTCCAGCACGAACACCTCGCCGTGCTGAAAGGGATTCATGGTACCCGCATCGCAGTTCAGGTAGGGGTCGATTTTGATGGCGGTTACCGCATATCCCTGCATTTTGAGGAGCAGGCCGATGGAGGACGTGGTAATGCCTTTTCCCAGGCCCGACAACACCCCGCCGGTGATAATAATGTATTTGCCCCTCGGCATATTACCATATGGAGATTCGATTAATAGCGTTATCGGTAGCGGGAGGACGTCAGTCTGTCACAAAAGCCCCCACCATGCGGGCAAATTCCTTGAAGGGAACCACGCGGTCCACCACCTTTTCCGCTCCCGCCTCGGTCAGTTTTGCCGCCCAGGTGGTGTCCGCCCAGGCCGTGTACCCCCAGATGACCACCCGGGGGTCCAGGCGAAGTATTTCCTCGGCGGTGCGCACCCCGTCCATGCCTCCCTGCCGGCCCTGCCGGTGGAGATCGACAGCGGTCCCGCTGGCCGCGGTGCCGGATAGATTCAGGTCCATGACCACCAGGACGAGCCGCTGATTTTTTCCCAAAAGCTCCTTATACCGCTCCACCCCCTCCTCTCCGCTCAGCGCATTGACCACCTCCATACCGTCAATGCGTTTCAGATAGGAGGACAGGATGTCCTGGATGTCCGGCTCGTCGTCCACAATCAAGACGGTCTTGCTCATCACGACTCCTCTCCACTGGCCGTGCTCCGGCGCCTGTTCGCCATTGCCGGGGAAGCAGTCTTTCCCAGCCCGGGTCTGGCCCCGGGCCTTTTTTTACTACCAAAACTTTTTATACTCTGTCGGTTTAAAGAAAATAATGACCTCAAGGGCTAAAAATGCCAGTAAAAAAACACGTTTTGAGAGAAAAGATACCAATAAAAAGT
>DSCA01000065.1 GCA_011049295.1 Thermoplasmatales archaeon | reverse complement strand
GGTAAACGGAAAAGCGGGCGGCGGGCGGGTCGTTGGGAATGGGGGAGGCGTTGACGTTGAGATGCATGAGCGGATAGCGGTCCCTATTAAGGCCTTTGGCGATGGGGTAGGGCATGTCGCCCAGGTGGTCGCTGCCGGACAGATTCTGTCCCGGCCCCCGGTAGGCGTCGGTCCCCGCGTAGTCGCTCCAGTAGTTGCCGCCGGCCGGGTATCCGCCATCCCAGGTATTGCTTCCCCGGTCCTGCGCCTGATACCAGTTGAATGCGAAGTTGTTGTGGTACAGGGTGTTGTTGTCACCGGAAAGGATGCGCGCCCCGTACATGTTGCGCCACAGCGAGCAGTTGACCACGGTGTTGTTGTAGGCCTCGATGTCCAGGGCATAGAGGTTGTGGTGGAGGAGCGAGGAGGAAAGGAGGGCCCGGGTGGTTGTTCCGGTGAGGACGAATCCGTGGGTGTTGTTGTAGGCGGTGACGTTGTCCACCTGGACGTCCAGGGAGGAATGAATGACCAGGGCATGCTCGTTTTCGGCCATCACCGCATCCCTCACGGTGACCTGGTGCGACTGATTGACCACCAATCCGTAGGTGTTGTTGGCGATGCCGGGGGAGAGGCAGGCGGTTACCGCGCTGTCGTCGGACTGGAAGAGGTACAGGCCGTAGGTGTTGCCGCTGACCATGCAGTCCCGCACGGTTACCAGGGAGGACAGGGCGTGCAGGCCGTAGGTGCTGGAGGAAAAGTGGACATGGACAAAGGTGATGGTGCTGTCCGTGAGGGAGGCAGCATGCACGTGGCCGCTGAACGAGCTGTTGTCGACCTCCGCCGTGGAAGCATCCGTCTCCAGCCCGGTGGGGCTGAGGGCAAAGGTGCAGCGCTGGATGCGCACGTCCTGGGAGCCGGAAAGGTAGATGTCGCGGGTGTTGTCCTCCAGGACCTGGTCCACCAGGGTGAGCGAGGTCGACTGCCGGATGATGATGCCGTCTCCGTTGCCCGACAGGTAGTTGTCGGTCAGGGTGTTGTGGGGGGAGGCAAAGAACCGGAGGCCCGCCTTTTGATTGCCGGTAACGGTGTTGCGGGCAAAGGTGTTGTGGTGAATGTTTTCCACGTTAATTCCCAGCCAGTTGTCGCTGAGGGTGCAGTTGGAAACCACGAGGCGCCCGTCCTCGGCGGCTATGCTGTAGGCATTTATGCCCCGCTGGGCGTTGGCACTGACCTGGCAGTGGCTCACCGCGAGGCTGGAGGAGGAGGTGAAAATGATGCCGTCACGGGCGTTGCCGGAAACCTCGGTGGTCTCTATGACGCCGTCCTGCACGTACATCCACACCATGCCGTCCAGGTGACCGGAGAACCGGCTGTCGGCTACCGCCACGTCGGTGGCGTTCACCAGCAGCATTCCTTCCCCGTTGGGCTGGGTGGAGACGTTGGTGACGGATACCTGCCGGCAGTTGACCAGCCCCAGGTAGCCGTAGCTGGCGTCGGCGAGATGAACCGGGGACTGATTGAGGGCATAAAAGACGGGTTTGCCGTTCACCGTGGAATCCTGCATGTGCTGGATGAAATGATTGGGCGTGCTGCCCTCCACATCTATGCCGTAGTCGTTGTCGGCAAAGGAGACATCCTCAACAGTGGTATGCGGGGACTGATACAGTACCAGCCCCACGTAGTTGGAAACAAAGGAGGAACCGGCAATGGTGGTATGGTGGCTGCCCGTGGCCTCCACTCCCAGGCGATTGCCGGTCAGGGTGGCGCTCTGCAGGGTATTTCCCGAGGTGTTGACCAGGACCGCACCCTTGTCGTTGTCCCGGAGGGCGGTGGCGGCCAGCACGTTGTCCTGGCCGTGATGGAGGTAGACTCCGTAGGTGTTGTTGTGGACAGCTGCCCCCTGGACGATGGCCCCTGTGATGTTGGCCATGTACAGGCCGTAGGTGTTGTGGTGCAGGGTGGCGGCGATGGTGAGGCCGGCAGCATCCGTGGCATAGATGCCGTAGGTGGCGTGGCGGATGTCACATCCCTCCACCACGTGCGATGCTCCGCGCAGCTCTATGCCCCGGGTGGCATTGTGGATGACCACGTCGGTAACCGTGCAGACCTGGACACCGGATATCTCGATGGCCAGCTCCACGTGGGCGAAGGTACAGTCGTGGATGACCGTCTGGGAATCACTGACGGCAATGCCCGCCTGCTGGTGGTCAAACCAGCACCCGCCGAGATGTACGTCCTCTGACTGACGAACGGATATCGCGCCCCCGTTGCCGGTGAAGGAGCACTGGGAAACGGTCACCTGCGCTGAATCCTGGATGGAGAGGGGCGCCCCCTCCTGGTCGGCAAAGGTCAGGTTCCGGAGGTCTACGGTGGCGGCCTCCTGGACGATGACACCCTGTCTGCTTTCAGAGAACATGCAGTCGGCAACCATGGTGTTGTATGCGCCGTCCACCTGCACCGCCTGGTGGTTGTCCTGGAAGACGCAGTTTCTGACCGTGGTGCCGTCGGCGTAGATGCCCAGACCCAGGGTGTTGCCCTCAAAGGTGTGATTGACGATGACCAGGCCGCTGCTGAACACCCGGAGGGCCTCCCCGTTGTCGCGGAAGGTGTTGTTGTCCAGGGTGCACCAGGTGTCGCCCACGATGTCGATGCCGTAGGAGTTGCCGGAGGAGAAGTAGTTGTCCGTGATGCAGGTACCGGATGCTGAGGTCACCTGCAGGGCAAACACGTTGCCTGCGTAGTGATTGCCCACGATGACGTTTTCGGTGCCGCCCACCACCTGGGTGGCATTCTGCAGGTGGTTAAAGTAGTTGGAGTCCATATGGGTATGGGAGCCCGCAACGACTGCTCCCCGGCCCACCCCGTAGCCCATGACCGTGTTGTGGGCGAACAGCGCATGGTCGCCGTTGATCACCACGGCAATTTTGTGGTCGGTCAGCGTGCAGTGCATGACGGTCACGTTGTCTCCGTCGATGACCATACCCCGGCCGTGGGAGGCATTGGTGATGGTGAGGTGATGGATGTAGGCCCGGTGGGCGGTGACGGTGAGGGCGTCTCCGCTGCCGGCGGCATCCAGCACCGCCTGCATGCCGGTGATGGTCACCTGCTCGTTCACCACCACGTTTTCTGTGTAGGTACCGGGCAGCACATAAATGAAGTGGCCATTGCTGGCATTGGCCACGCCTTCCTGGATGGTGCGGACGTGCCGGGCATCGTACCAGGCAGGGTCGGCGTCGTCGTCCACGTAGATGTTGGCCACCAGGAGTTCCCGGGTGAGGGTGGAGGAGGCCCCGTCGTCATCGGTGACTGTCAGGGTGACATTGTAGGTGCCGCTCTGGGCATAGACGTGGGTGGCATTGGGGCCGTATCCCGTGCCGCCGTCCCCGAAGTCCCAGGTCCAGTTGACAATGTCCCCGTCGGCATCCACCGAGGTGTCGTTGAAGGAAACGTTTTCGCCGTCCACGGGGTACAGGGGCTGCCAGGTGAAGTTGACCAGGGGAGGTGCATTCACCACCTGCAGGTTTTTGGTGAGAGAGTTGAGGGCGCCCCCGTCATCGATGAGGGTGAGGGTGACCGCGTAGGTGGTCTTCTGGCCGTACTGATGGGTGGGATTCTGCTGGTGGCTGGTGGTGCCGTCCCCGAAGTCCCAGCTCCAGTTGACGATGGTGCCGTCCAGGTCAAAGGAGCTGTCATTGAATTCCACCACATCCAGAATGGTGGGTTTGAGGGGGGACCAGAAAAACATGACGGTGGGCAGTTTGTTGTAGGTGTCGATGCTCTTCTGGACTGTATGGGTGGCGCCGTCGTCGTCGCGGACGGTAAGCGTGACGGTGTAGGTGCCGTCCTGGCTGTAATTGTGAAGCGGGTTCTGCTGGTGGCTGGCGGCGGTTCCGTCCCCGAAGTCCCAGGTCCAGTTGACCACGGTGCCGTCCACATCGGACGAGTAGTCCAGGAAAAGGAGGGCATCCCCGTCCCGGGTCCAGTAGAAGTCGGCCTCCGGGGGCACGTTGAACACGATGAGCTGCTTGGTAACGCTCTTCACCGTATCCAGGTGGTCCCGGACCGTCAGCTGCACGTCATAAACGCCGTTATCCGCGTAGCGGTGCTGGGTGCCGTTGCCATAGGCAACGGTTCCATCCCCGAAGTCCCAGGTCCAGTTGACAATGTCCCCGTCGGGGTCCACGGAATTATCCCAGAAATAGACGACGTCCTGCGTGGTGGGGGTCTCCGGCTCCCAGTAGAAGTCGGGAATGGGAGGATCGTTGTTCAGGGTGAGGGTCTGGGCGGTGGTGTTGCTGCTTCCGTCCTCGAAAAGAGTAGTCAGGGTGACGGTGTAGGTGCCGGGCGCCGTGTACAGATGGGAGAGACGCTGGCCGTAGCCGGTGGTACCGTCCCCGAAATCCCACGTGTAATTGGTGCCCTCCACCCCCAGGCCGGAAAAGGCCAGTTCGCTGCCCTCCTGGGTATAATCGACGTAGTGCCAGTAGAAATGGGTGATGCGCTGCAGCTCCGCTCTGTCCGGGGAAGCGTCCGCGCCTCGCTCCGGCACCAGGGTTGCCGCCAGGAGTAGGGAGACGATGAGCGTAAGTACAAAAATACCTTGTGCATGTGCCTTTGACATCATTTTTTCCCCCGAAGGATATCTTAAAAATGAATATTGTATGCTTATTTATAAATTTGTGTACGGAAGAAAAGCGCTGGCCCCTAGCATGACGGGGCAGGACTCAGGGAGCTGATGTCCCCGGCGTGCAGCTCGCCGTCCTTGACGTAGAGGCGCCGGAAGCGAAGGCGGTCCCCGGGGGCGTAACCCTGGATGTCCCGGGCCAGGTGGTTCCAGAGGGTGATGCTGCGCTGGCCGCTGCTGTCGGCCGCCCGGACCACGGCCGCAAATGACTCCCCCTTGTCGGTAAGATAGACCCGGGTGGGCGCTATCTCCCGGACGGTGGCCTCCACGTCCACGATACCCCGGGCGGCCCTGAGGAGGGGCACCGTCGAGGTGCTCGGCTCTATCCGGGGCGGGTGGGGCGGCGCCGGGTCCACCACCCCCCACCGCCCCACGTTGACCTCCAGCCCGTAGTAGCCGTTCTTCACGTAGCCGTTGATGACTTTGAGCACCTGCCCGGGCACCATGCGGGAATTCTCGGCCAGCCCCACGTTGGCATCCCACAGCACCAGCACGCACCTTCCGGTGGCATCCCCCACCACGATGTTTACCACCCGCCCCCGGTCAAAGACATGGGTGTCGCCCACATAATCCACGGCCACATAGAGGGTGGCGTCCGTGTCCGGCTTCAGGTCCCCGACCGTGGTGCTGCTGAAGAAGTGCGGTTTGGTTTTGTCCACCACCACCAGGGCCGCGGTCGCCGTGTCAATGAGACCCCCGTAGGCCTCCACCTCCGCCCGGATGCGCTCCTCGAAGTCCTCCCTGCTCATTACGTCCTGCAGGTGCCGGTAGAGCTGCTCCTTGTCGTGGACGGGCATGCAATAACAGATGTGCCGGGCCTTCAAATCATTTTCCCTGTTACATTTTTATAGGCGGGATATATTAAAGCGCTCATGGAGCCCGTGTTACAGGTGGCACTGGACCTGGTCAACACCCGGCGCGCCCTGCAGATAGCCCGGGAGGCCCTGGAGGGAGGGGCGGACTGGCTGGAGGCCGGGACCCCTCTCATCAAGGCGGAGGGTGTGGAGGTGATCCGCAGCCTCCGGCGGCTGGGAGCCACGGTGGTGGCGGACATGAAGACCATGGACGTGGGGGCAGTGGAGGTGGAGATGGCCGCCAAGGCCGGGGCCGACGTGGTCTGTGTGCTGGGGGTGGCCAGCGATGCCACGGTCAGGGAGGGAGTGGCCACCGCCCGTCAGTACGGCGCCGCGGTGATGGTGGATTTGATGGGCGTGGCCGACGTGGTGCAGAGGGCCCGGGAGGCGGAGGGGCTGGGAGCCGACTACGTCTGCGTGCACGTCTCCGTGGACGACCAGATGGCGGGAAAACAGCCCTTTGAAATCCTTTCTGGGGTAGCCCGGGAGGTGGGCATACCGGTGGCTGCGGCGGGGGGCATCAACAGCGAAACCGCCCATCTGGCAGTGAAAAACGGGGCCAGCATCGTCATCGTGGGCGGAGCCATCATCAAGGCGGAGCAGGTCAGCCAGGCTGCCCGGGCCGTCAAGCAATCCATGCAGGAGGGAAAAAGCATAGCCAGTGACCTGTTCAAAAAATACGGGGGAGCGGAGGTTCGGGAGGCTCTGGCCAGGGTGTCCACCTGCAACCTCTGCGACGCCATGCACAACCGGGGCGCCCTGCGGGACCTGCGTCCCCTCAGATCGGGATGGCACATGGTGGGAAAAGCGGTGACCGTCAAGACCATGGACGGCGACTGGGCCAAGGTGGTGGAGGCCATCGACTGTGCCCACCCCGGGGAGGTCATCGCGGTGGAGGCCGGAGCAGGACGGCGGGCGGTATGGGGCGAGCTGGCCACCTGGAGCAGCATCAAAAAGGGTTTGGCCGGTATCGTCATCGACGGAGGGGTGCGCGACGTGCCCGACATCCGACAGTTGGATATGCCCGTCTTTGCCCGGACCCTGGTGCCCGAGGCGGGGGAGCCCAAGGGCTACGGAGAGATAGGAGTGGAGATTGTGTGCGGCGGCCAGCATATCCGTCCCGGGGACTGGCTGGTGGGAGACGACACCGGGGTGGCGGTCATCCCCCGGGAGCAGGCACAGGAGGTGGCCAACCGGGCGCTCAACGTATACGAGAGGGAAAACCGCCTGCGGGAGGAAATAAGGAGGGGAAGCTCCCTGGGTGCGGTCATGGAGCTCAAGAAATGGGAGAAGGAGCGCAGTTGAAAAAGAAACCGGGGTCCGGCAGGGAGACGACGGTTATCTTTTCTGCGTTTTTGTCCTCGGCGTATCCTGGGCGGTGGCAGCCGTGCCGGGAGAACTGATGAGGGTATCGGCGCTGAGCGTCCTGTTTGCCGGGGAGTCTGTATGTCCCGACGTGGGCACTGGTGACAGGCCGTCAGTAGGCCTCTATCAGCCGGCGTGCCCACCGCAGTTTTTTTCGCTTCAGGGCAAGGTCTTTCCCCGGCTTCGGCTGGGGATGCTCGAAGTCAAACCCCAGTAGGTGGACGGAGGCTGCTTCGAAATGCCGGGCCAGCAGATAGGCCCGGTCTCCGTCGGTGAACCCTCCGAAGTTGTACACCCGGTCAAATGGCTGGGTCTGGGTGGTGAGCACCACCGGGCCGGGAAAACGCGGAGCGTACCGTCGGAGGGCTGCCGTGTTGTCTCCGTGGGCGTGGAGCACCACCACGCTTCCCCGGCGGTTGGCGGCAATCTGGTCCTCCACGTTGCCGTCCAGGTCGGTGACCACGATGTCCGGGCAGCGCCGCTCCATGACCAGGGACGTGGCCTCGTCGGCGGCAACCACCACGCCTGCCAGTTGAGATAACTGCTCC
Source organism: Thermoplasmatales archaeon (assembly GCA_011049295.1). Taxonomy (GTDB): domain Archaea; phylum Thermoplasmatota; class E2; order UBA202; family DSCA01; genus DSCA01. The sequence continues at coordinate 8,505 of DSCA01000065.1, read as the reverse complement.
GCCAGTGCAGGTGCCGCCCCGCATACCGTCACCTTTCGGCCGGCGATGATGCTCCGCAGTATCTCCTGCTGGCAGCTCCTGTCCCCCACCATGCTATGCAGGAGACGGGCTGCCTGCCGGTCTGCCTCCAGGCTGAAGCCGAATTCCTGCCGGATGTCCCGGTAGAGGGGCTCCCACTGGGAAAAATCCATCTATTCCCATTCCACGGTGCCCGGGGGTTTGTTGGTGACGTCGTACACCACCCGGTTCACCTGATGCAGCTCGTTGGTAATCCGGGTAGAAATGCGGTCCAGCACCTCCCAGGGAAGGCGGCTGAAGTCAGCGGTCATGGCATCCACGGACTCCACGGCCCGGATGGCAATGGTGAATCCATAGGCGCGTCGGTCGCCGTGCACCCCCACCGTTTTCACCGGCAGCAGCACCGCAAAATACTGCCAGGGAAGGGTCATCTGCCCCTTCTCCACCGCCTGCTCCAGTTCCTCCTCCACCACGGCGCAGGCCTCCCGAATCACGGCAGCCCGCTCCGCGGTCACCTCCCCGATAATCCGCACCGCCAGCCCCGGCCCGGGAAAGGGCTGCTTTTCGGCCACCGGCAGGTTCAGGGCCCGGGCCACCTTGCGGACCTCGTCCTTGTACAGGTCCCGCAGGGGCTCCACGATTTCCAGGTCCACGTCTTCGGGCAGGCCCCCCACATTGTGGTGGGACTTGATGGTGTCCCGCAGGCCCCCTCCGCTCTCTATCCAGTCCGGGGCGATGGTCCCCTGGATGAGATATTCAGCCCCCTCCTCCACCGCCTCCCGCTCGAAAACCCGGATGAACTTTTCGCCGATGATTTTGCGCTTTTCCTCGGGGTCCACCACCCCGGCCAGCGCCTGATAGAACTCCTGGCTGGCATCCACATAGCGCAGCTTGATGGCCATGTCCTCGATGATGCGTCTCACCTTCTCGTCCTCTCCCTTGCGCATACACCCCGTGTTGACGTAGATGGCCACCATGTGGTCTCCCAGGGCCATGCTGCCCAGCTTGGCGGCCACCGTGGAATCCACGCCTCCGGAGGTGGCAATCACCGCTTTCCCCTTCACCTGCTCCTGCATCTCCCGTACCGCCCGCCGGATGAATTCCTGGGCGTCAAACATATTTTTCCCTCATCTGCTGCCGGTAGTCGGACAGTCGCTGCCGCACCTCTTGGTCACGTACCCCCAGAATCTCGGCGGCCAGCAGGGCGGCATTGTCTCCCCGGTCCAGGCCCACCGCGGCCACCGGAATGCCCGGAGGCATCTGCACGATGGACAAAATGGCGTCCAGGTTGACCTTGCCCGACACCGGGACGCCAATCACCGGCTTGGTGGTATGGGCGGCCAGGCTGCCCGGGAGGGCGGCGGCCAGCCCGGCGATGGCGATGAACACGTCGGCGTCGCTTTTGGCCAGCGCCTCCACCTTGTCTGGGGTACGGTGGGCGGAGGCAACCACGGTTTCGTAGGGAATGCCCAGGTGGTCCAGCAGGTCCTGGGCCTTCTGGGCCACCGGCTGGTCGCTGGTGCTCCCCATGACGATGGTTACTTTCATGATACTGAAAGCCGCCCCGGTTAATAAAATTTTTAGGCCATGCAAACCGTTTTTAAGCCTCCCGGTTTTTAGGACCACTATGCAGCCCTTTCTCTGCAACTGCCACACCCATATCGGAGACGCCTTCATCCGGCTTCCCCGGCAGCAGTGGACGGTGGAGGAGCTGGTGGCCCCGCCGGACGGTTACAAGCACCGGCGGCTGCGGGAGGCAACGCCGGCGGAGGTGCGGCGGGGTATGGAGCAGGCCATGGCCGTCATGGGGAACTGCGGCACCACCCATTTCATCGACTTTCGGGAGGGAGGCAGGGAAGGGGTAAGGGCCCTGCGCTCCCTGTCCCCGCCCCCCCGGGCCCTCGTACTGGGTCGACCCGCCCAAGAGAGATACGACGAAAAGGAAATGGAAGACCTGCTGGAGATGGCCGACGGCGTGGGGCTGAGCGGAATCGCCGACTGGGAGTACGAGGAGATATGCCGGGTGGCCGAGCATGTGCATCGAGCGGGCAAGCTGTTTGCCCTGCACGTCAGCGAGCACCGGCGGGAAAACATGGAAGATGTGCTAGCCCTGCGGCCCTCCTTCCTGGTGCACCTGTGTGCGGCCGCTGCCCGGGACCTGAGGATGGTGGCCGATGCCGGGGTACCCGTGGTGGTGTGCCCCCGGGCCAACGCCTTCTTTGGACTCCGCCCCCCGCTGGAATCCCTGCTGGAGCTGGATGTGCCGGTGATGCTGGGAACGGACAATGCCATGATTACCCCGCCGGACATCCGGCAGGAGATGAGATGCGTGCAGCGCATTTTTGGGGTGTCCAAGGCACAGGTGGCAGCCATGGTAAGCGACGTGCCAAGGAAATGTTTAAATGCAAGTGCCCACATTCACCAACCAGATTAAATGGGAGGTCGCCTGAATTGCCAGTAATGGCGGCATCCCGTGAGGGAACCATGCCCAAAAATCCCAAAGTAAAGGACGTGATGACCACCGACCTGATCATGGTGGAGGTGCCGGGAAGCCGGGAGCAGGTGCTGCGCATGTTCGGCAGGCACGAGATATCCGGCATGCCCGTGGTCAAAGCAGGAACCAGGAAGCTGGCGGGCATCATCACCCGTACCGACCTGTTTCGCAACTCCGAGGAGGAACAACTGGCCATGGTTATGAATACCGACCCGCTGACCATCTCCCCCGACGAGGAGCTTACCACCGCCGCTCGCATATTTTTCGAGGAGCGCATTCACGGCCTACCCGTGGTGGAGAACGACGAAATAGTGGGAGTTATCGCGCCCTCCGACATCCTCCGTCTCATTGAAAAGTTTGACGGGGACGAGGTGGAAAAATATCTGTCGCCGGTGTTCGTTCCCATCTACCAGGGGACGCCCCTGCCCGCAGTGATGAAGATTTTCCGCATCACGGACGCCGGAGCGCTGCCGGTCATCGACGAAAACGGCGTTCTGGCGGGCATCGTGGCCGACGGAGACCTGTTTACGTTTTCTCACGTCAGCGAAAGCGTGGCCCAGTCCGAGATGGGCATCGGCGAGGACGAAGACATCTGGAGCTGGGAGGGCATCCGGGACGTGATGCGTCTGTACTACGAGACATCCAAAATAGAGCTTCCCCCCATCCAGGTCAAGGAGGTCATGGTGAAGGAAGTGGTTACCGTGTTCAGAAAGGCCCGTCTGTCCCAGGTGGCCCAGAAAATGCTGGACAACAACATCAACCAGATGCCGGTGATGGACGAAGAAAACGAAATGATGGGCATGGTATGTGACATCGACTTGATGCAAACTCTGTTGTCGTGATGGCATGGACGTATACAGCCAGATTATATCCCTGGCCAAACGGCGCGGCATCTTCCATCCCTCGTACGAGATATACGGGGGAGAGGCCGGGTTCTACGACTACGGACCCCTGGGCGCGCTGCTCAGGCACAACGTGCAGAATCTGTGGCGGAATTTCTACGTCCTGGGGGAGCAGTGTCTGGAGATTTCCACCCCGGTCATCGCCCCCTACGAGGTACTCAAGGCATCCGGCCACGTGGACAAGTTTTTGGACGTGGTGGTCACCTGCCGGAAATGCCGGTCCGCCTTCAAGGCGGAGGAGCTGTCTGAGGAGCAACTGCAGGCCCTGGAGTGCCCCTCCTGCAGGGGTCCGCTGGAAAAGGGGCGCATGAACCTGATGTTTGAAACCGAAATCGGGGCAGTGAACAGGCGGGAGGCCTTCCTCCGACCGGAGACCGCCCAGGGCATTTTTGTCAATTTTCCGCTCCTGTACCAGTACGCCCGCCGAAAACTGCCCTTCGGGGTGGTTCAGGTGGGCCGGGGGTTCCGCAACGAGGTGTCCCCCCGCCAGGGACTGTACCGCCTGCGGGAATTTTCCATGGCCGAAGCCGAGATATTCTTCGACCCGGAGGACAAGACCCACCCACGTTTCGGCGAGGTGGCCGGCGACCAGGTCAACGTGATTCCGGCGGGCGGCGAAGAGCTCCGAAGCAGTGTGGGCCGTCTGATGGAGGAGGGCATCATCAACAACCAGGCGCTGGCCTATTACCTGGCGTTGACCCAGCGCTTCCTCCTGGCCGCGGGAATCGACCCGGCCAAACTGCGCTTCCGGCAGCACCAGCGGGAGGAGATGGCCCACTATGCCCGGGACTGCTGGGATGCCGAGATTCACACCGCCCTGGGATGGATTGAATGCGTGGGGATTGCCGACCGCACCGCCTACGACCTGACGGCGCACATGCAGGCCACCGGGGCGGACATGACCGCCTTCCGGGCCTACGGGGAGCCGGTAAAGGAGAAGCGGCGGCGCATCGTGCCCGACATGGCCAAGCTGGGGCCGGCGTTCAAGGACAGGGCCAAGGACATCGTGGAGCAGCTGGAGCGTATGGAGCCCCCTCCGGAGGAGAGCGCCCTGCAGGTAACCCTGGAGGGTGAGCGGGTCATGCTGGACCCCGAGTTTTTCGAGGTGGTGGAGGAGGAGGTCACGGTCACCGGCAAAAATGTGATCCCCCACGTCATAGAGCCCTCCTACGGCATAGACCGCATCATCTACAGTATACTGGAGCACAACTACGTGGAGGCTGAAAAGGAGGGGGAGCGCTACGTGAGCCTGCGGCTTCCGCCCTCCATCGCCCCGGTCACCGCCGGTGTCTTTCCCCTGGTGAGCAAGGACGGGTTGCCCCAGGTGGCCCTGGACCTGGACCGTCACCTGAGGGAGCGGGGAATCATGACTTTTTATGACGAGGCGGGGAGCATCGGCCGGCGCTATGCGCGCATGGATGAAATCGGTACCCCCTTCTGCGTCACCGTGGACCACACCACCCTAGAGGACGACACGGTCACCGTCCGTTTCCGGGACACCACGGAGCAGGTGCGGGTGCCCCGCCACCGGCTGGCAGCCTGGATAGACGAGAATATCCGCCCGCAGTAAGCGCCGCTCAGCATCCAGGCAACAGGAAGAGGGAAGAAACGTGTCTCCTGCTATCTGTCCTTGCGCTGCCGCTCTCTCTCCCGCAGCTCCACCCGCCTTATTTTGCCGCTGATGGTCTTGGGCAACTCCTCCACAAACTCTATTTCCCGGGGATACTTGTAGGGGGCGGTCTCCTTTTTGACGAAGTCCTGCAACTCCTTCACTAGCTCCTCGCTGGGCCGGGCTTTTTTGGTGAGCACCACGAAGGCCTTGACGATGTTGCCCCGAACGGGATGCGGAGAGGCCACCACCGCCGCCTCCATCACCGCCGGATGCTTGACCAGTGCATCCTCCACCTCGAAGGGACCGATACGGTAGCCGGAGGCCTTGATGACGTCGTCGGCCCGGCCTTCGAACCAGAAGTAGCCGTCTTCGTCCATCTTGGCCAGGTCTCCGGTTAGATACCAGCCGTTGGCGGCCAGGTCCGCCAGCTGGTCGCCATTCCAGTAACCCACCATGAGGCCGGGGTGGTCGATGGGCACCGCAATCTGACCGATGGTGCCGGTTTCCACCTTCCTGCCGTCCTCGTCCACGATGGATACTCCGGAGCCGGGCATGGGTTTGCCCATGGAGCCGTATTTGATGCGGATGCCGTGGTAGTTGCACACCAGGCCCGAGGTTTCGGTCTGTCCGTAGCCGTCGTAAATCTGGAGGTGGTAGGCCCTCTTGAAACGCTCGATGACTTCCCTGTTTAGAGCCTCGCCGGCGCTCAGGAACTTGCGCATGTCGGAGAGGTCGTAGGCCTCCAGGTCTTCCTGGGCCCACATCCGGTACTCGGTGGGCGTGGCACACAGTTTGTTCACCCGGTATTCTTCCATGAGGCTCAGGAACGTGGGCGGGTCGAAGCGTCCCTGGTAGATGAGCTGGGAGGCACCCACAGTGACCGCCACCCCCAGGGGGCTCCAGAACCACTTGGCCCAGCCAGGGGAGGTGGTGGCCCACAGGAGCTCGTCGGGCTGGGCGTCCCACCAGTACACGGCGTTGGTCTTGCGGAAGCAGTACATCCACTTGTGGTCGTGCAGCACCCCCTTGGGGTCGCCAGTGGTGCCCGAGGTGTAGTTGATGGTCATGATGTCCTCGGCCTTCACGTCCTGGGGCTCCAGGTTGCGGGAGGCACCGCTCACCACGTCGTCAAATGACTGCCAGCCGTTGCCTTCTCCGCCCACCAGTATAAAATTCCGGAGGGGTGTCTGGTCCCGCACGCCGTCTATCTGTTTGACCACGTCGGGCGTGGCCACGATGGTCTCTGCCTGGCAGTTGTTGGCCCGGTAGATGATGTCCTTTTCCCGCAGCATCTCCGGGCAGGGGACGATGATGGCCCCTATTTTGAAAGCCCCGATCTGGGTGTAAAACACCTCGGGGAGACGGGGAAGAACCGTCATGATGCGGCCCCCCTTGGTGACGCCCATGTCCAGCAGGGCATTGGCAAAGCGGTTGGCGTTGTCCCGCAGCAGCCAGTAGGGTATGATGCTCTTGTCTCCCTGGTCGTTGAGCCAGTACAGGGCAATCTTGCCCCGGTCCTGGGCGTGAACATCCACCGCCTTGGCGATGGTATAGTCTTCCGGAATATCCCATTCAAAATTGCTGTTCCACTCCTCGTATTTGTCCATATGGGTCACCATGTAGGGGGATTGGAAGAAGACATTTAATCGTTTTGGTGAACACCCTGAATATTTTTATACTCTGTTCCTTATGTTGAGGTGTGTTTGGCACCTACAATCTCGACGTTCACCTGGAAGAGGAAGGCATTGAACTGCGGGTGGAGGGAACGGGCAGACGGCGGCGGTATTACCGCAAGGCGGGGGGCGAGGAGGTGGAAAAAGTCGTTTATGCAGACAGGGCCAAGCTGATTGTGTGCCCGGTGGAGCCGGTGAACGTGCCCGACACCACCATTTCAGAGCATTTGCTGACCGAGCTGACCACGCCGGCGGTCATCGCCTCCGGCTCCCGCGACACGTTCTATGTAAAATTTCCCGTGGAGATAGGAGTGTTCGTGGTGGACAGCAGAGACGTGGAGCGCATCGACATCTTCACCAAGACCCAGCCCAAGTACACCCTGTACGGTCCTCCGGAGCGGGGCATCGTCTGCAAGTGGTGGAAGAGCGACCTGTATATGGAGGAGCCCGAGGTGGACCGGCTTTTCGAGGGGGTCATGCAGGTGGACGTTAAAAATGACTACTACCAGTGGATGGAGTTGCATCACGTGGTGTTCTGGGCCTTTGACATGAAAATATTTTACAACCGCCATGCCTTCATGCACGCCCATCTGACCATCCAGAAGCGCACCATAGGGGAGACCTCCTTTATCACCCACAAGCCCAAAAACATGCACAAAGCGGTGGACATCTACCAGGCCAAGGGGCTAAAAAAACTGAAGGAGAAATACGTCATGGAGTGGGGATTCCAATGAACATCATGGGGGCTCTCCAGGACGTCTGGAATTACCAACTGGGCACCGGGGGGCCCAAGGTATGGGAGGTGGCCCAATTTGTGCTGATTATCGTCGCGGCCATCGTCATCGCCCGGGTTATCCGCACCAACATCCGGCGGATTATGAAGGAGCGGGTGCCCAAGAACACTCTCAGCAACATGGAAAAACTTGTGTACTACACCATCGTGTTCGTGGGCTTCGTCATCGCCATGTCCACCATCGGCTTTTCCCTCAGCGGGCTCCTGGTGGCCGGGGGCATCATGGGCATAGTCATCGGCTTTGCCAGCCAGACCGTGGTCTCCAACCTCATCAGCGGCCTGTTCCTGATTATTGAAAAGCCCATAAAAATAGGGGACGGGGTGAACATCGACGACGTGGCGGGCATCGTGGAGGACGTACGCATCCTGTCCACCACCATTCGCACCTATGACGGAATCTATACCCGCCTCCCCAACGAAAAGGTTTTTTCCTCCAACATACAGAATTACGTGGCCCACGGAGCCCGCCGGTTTGCCTATTCGGTGGGCATTCGATACCGCGATGATGCAGACCAGGCCAAAGAGATCATCACCAACCTCCTGGAGAGTCATCCGTTGGTCCTTAAAAACCCCGCCCCCCAGGTGTTCGTGGAGGAGCTGGGCAACAGCAGCGTCAACCTCAAGGTGCGCATGTGGGCTCCCTCCACCCACTGGTACGGCGTGTACACGGAGATGCTCTGGAAAATAAAGGTGGCCCTGGAGAAGGAAGGCATCCAGATTCCCTTCCCCCAGCGCGTGGTATGGTTTGCCGACACCCTGAAGGGAGACATTACCACCGACCGGCAAGCCTAGACCCATGGCTGCAGCTGCTCCGCCGCCGTGAACAGCTTGGGTCGGGACAGCGTGGAGGCCAGCAGCGAGGAGATGATGCCTCCGCCCACAATCATCAGGTAAACGATAATCGAGGGCTTTGAATAACTCCCATAATTTTCACATTTCCCGTTCCCGCATGCATCTGGCCCCCGAAACACCCGTTTTTCCGGGGTTATCCCGTCATATTATGCTGTTTTTCT
>DSCA01000064.1 GCA_011049295.1 Thermoplasmatales archaeon | reverse complement strand
TCATGGCAAGATTATAGACCTTCCAATTCGTTTGAAGTTTACGGTCTATCCGCTTCTGCTTCTTGCATCCCATCCGTTTGCTACATAACGGAGCCCCTTTATTTACTTACCGGACAACGCCCCCAGGGTGAAAAATTTCTTATACTGTCCGCGTATAAATGAACATGGCACTGGGAAAAATACTGGTAGCAGCGGCGCTTGTGGTCCTGTTTTTGCCCGTTGCGCAGGCCTGCTTCGTCTCATCGAGCCTGGATTTGCAGATTGAGGAGCCCCCCATGATTTCCCCCGACGACACGGAGACCCTCACCGCCAACCTCACCCTCTCCTGGGGTTTCGGGGCCTTTCTGCCCCTGCCGGTGACCATCTACGTGGAGGTGATGGGGGCCCCCGACTGGCTGTACGTGTCGCCGGTGAGCTCCTTCACCCTCACCCCCCAGGGATGGACCGGGGGCTCGGAATCTCGCACCTTCTCCGTCAAGATGTCCGCCAGCGAGGAAACCAGCGCCTTCGTCTACCAGGACCTGACCATCCGGGCCTATACCAACGGCAGTTTTCTGGTGCGCGGCTCCGAGGACACCCAGAGCTTCCGGGTGGCACAGGACTTCGTCCATCGGGACCTGGCCCCCCAGGTTTCAGCCAGCGCCCTCACCCTGTACACCGGCGAGAGCCAGCGGGTGTACCTGAACATGACCAACCGGTGCAATGCCGACCTGGCGGTCACCGTCAAAGCCCTGAATTTCTCCAGCGACTGGACCGTCCGGCTGGACCGCACCGAGATGGTGATTCCCTCCTCCTTCACCGGAAACCCGGATGTGTCCCTGCCCCTGGTGTTTAAGGCGGAGGGAGAAAGCGAGGAAAACGGGTGGCTGGAAATCACCTACCACCCCGCCAAGGACTCCTCCTGGGGACCGGAGACGGTCACCGTGCCCATCTACGCCAAGAGCAGGGACCGGGGCATGGCCGGAGGTACCATCGCCGCCATCATCGTGCTCATTCTGCTGGCAGTGGTCATCGTGGCCCTGGTGTGGCGCAAGTACCAGCGCACTTAAGGTTTTTAAGCACTTGCCGTTTTGACCACCATGCTGTCATCCCTCATTCGCCAGCACGAACAGTATCGCACCTCGGGGCTCAACCTCATTGCCTCCGAGAACCGGCTGTCGGCACCTGCCGCCAGCGCTCTGTCCTCCGACCTGGCCGGCCGGTATGCCGGGGAGTGGTACGGGGGGACGCGCCATGCGACGGACATCGTGGCGGAAACCGAGCGGCTGGCCAAACAGGTGTTCGGGGCCCGGTATGCCCTGGTTACCCCGCTGTCCGGCAACCTGTGCGACCTGGCCGCCCTGTTCTCCTTCACCGAGCAGGGAGAGACGGTGGCCGCAGTGCCCAAAGAGGCCGGGGGATATCCCCTGGGCTACCACAAGTTCGGGCGCCGGCTGGCGGCCCTGCCCACCCATGCCTACCGTATCCGGACCGAGGAAGCGGGGGACCTCCTCCGCCGGGAGCGCCCCCCGCTGACCCTGCTGGGGGCCTCCACCATCCTGTTTCCCCATCCGGTGAAAGAGCTGACCCGGGAAGCCACGGACTGCGGCACCCTGGCCTACGATGCCTCGCACGTGCTGGGCCTGATTGCCGGGGGACAGTTCCAGCATCCGCTGGCCGAGGGGGCAGATGTCCTGCTGGGCTCCACCCACAAAACCCTGCCCGGCCCCCAGGGAGGTCTGGTGGTTACCGACTCGGCGGAGAAAGCGGAGGCCCTGGACCACATGCTGTGTTTTGATTTCGAGGGGGGCATCGGCCTGGTGGACAACCCCCACGTGAACCGCATCGCCGCCCTGGGAGTGGTTCTGGAAGAGATGTTGGAGCACGGCCCTGCATATGCCCGGCAGGTCATCAAAAACGCCCGGGCGCTGGCCGGCGCCCTCCACCAGTTAGGCCTGCCGGTGGCCCTCGCCGAGGAGGGATTCACCCGCTCACACCAGATAGTGCTGGACCTGCCCCGCCGGGAGGCCCCGGAGCTGTGCCGCACCCTGGAGGAGCAGCACATCTTCGTGGACATCTCCGGGCGCCTGGGGGTGGCGGAGGTCACCCACGTGGGAATGCGAGAGGAGGAAATGGAGACCATAGCCCACCTGGTGGCCGATGCCGCCCGGGGACAGGAGGTGGCCGGACAGGTGCAGTCGCTGGCCCGGCGGTTTTACGGAGGCGATCCATGCTGACGGAGAGGGAGCAAACCCGCTACCGGCGGCAGCTGGCCATGGACGTCCTGGGGCCCCGGGGCCAGGAGGAATTGAAAAAAAGCAGCCTGGCCATGGTGGGGGCGGGGGGCCTAGGCTCGGCCGTCGGCCTGTACTGCGCCGCCGCCGGGGTGGGACGCCTGGTGGTCATCGATGCCGACCGGGTGGAGCTGTCCAATCTGAACCGGCAGGTTCTGTACGGAGAGGAGGACCTCGGGCAGGAGAAGGCCCTGCGGGCGCAGCGTCGCCTCGCCGCCCTCAACCGGGACATCGAGGTGGAGGGGGTAGTGGCAGAGGTCACCGCCGACAACGCTGCCTCTCTGCTGCAGGATGTGGACGTGGTGGTGGACTGCCTGGACAACTTTGCTGGCCGCTACGTGCTCAACCAGGCCTGTCTGGCCCTGAATGTTCCCCTGGTGCACGGGGCCTGCACCGAGATGCAGGGACAGGTGATGACCATCATCCCCCACCAGACAGCCTGCCTGCGCTGCGTGTTCCCCCGGCCGCCGCCCTCCCGGCCCTCTCCCATACTGGGCTGCGTGGCGGGAACCGTGGGCACCCTGCAGGCCACCCAGGCCATAAAGCTGCTGGCCGGAATCCAGCCGGGGCTGGCGGGGAAACTGCTGGTCTACGACGGACACTACCTGACCTGGGACCTGATAGAGGTGGAGAAAAACGACCGGTGCCCCCAGTGCGGAGGGACGGCATGAAGATAACGGTGAAGTTTTTTGCCGCCCACCGCAAGGCGGCGGGACGCAGCCAGGTGGACCTGGAGATGCCCCCGTCGTCCACCGTGCAGGACCTGCTGGATGCCCTGGTGGAGCGCTACCCCCATCTGGAGGACCGGCTTCCCTTCACCACGGTGTCGGTGAACCATCGTCAGGCGCATCCGGACCGGGCTCTGCGAGAGGGAGACCAGGTGTCCCTGTTTCCGCCCATCGGCGGGGGATGAACCGGCATCCGGCCGCAGGCCGGCCTACTCGGGATTACTCAGGATTCCAGCCAGCCGCCCTGTCCACCGCCGCCCGCTGCACGTCCGCCGTCAGGGTGCCACCGACGGCGTCGATGTCTACGGTCAGGGGTCCAAATCGCTCCACCTCCAGCACCCACAGGGCCTCCGGCTCCCCCAGCTCCTCCCGCCAGTACACGTGGGCCACCCGGCGCACGGCCCGGGCCGCCAGGACCGCCGCCCCGCCGGTATAGACGGCGTAGAGGCAGCCGTGTCTCTGGCAGGCGGCAGCGGTGGCCGCCCCCATGCCCCCCTTGCCCACAATCATCCGCACCCCTAGGGCCGAGATGAGCTCCGGGGTGGCATCCTCCATGCGGCTGCTGGTGGTGGGGCCGGCGGCCACCACCCGCCATTCCCCGTCCCCGCGCACCAGGGGGCCGCAGTGGTAGACTGCCACCCGGGAGAGGTCCAGGGGCAGAGGCTGGCCGGCCCGGTGGAGAGCCAGCGCCTTTCGGTGAGCCGCGTCCCGCAGCGTGGCCAGGGTTCCCGTGAGATACACCCGGTCCCCGGCTCGCAGGGAGCGCACCGCCTCCTCCGAGAGAGGGGTGGTGATCATCCGCTCCATGTCATCTCCCCCCGAGGGGATATGGTCACATCGGCCCGCCGGTGGGCCCAGCACTGGACTACGATGGCCACGGGCAGGGAGGCCGGATGGCGGTGGGCGATGTCCACGTGCACGTCCAGCACCGTGGTCCGTCCCCCCAGGCCCATGGGCCCGATACCGGTGGCATTGATGGCCTCCACCAGCGCCTCCTCCATCCGGGCCACCTCCGGCAGGGGGCTGCGCCCCCCCACCGGGCGGAGGAGGGAGCGCTTGGCCAGGTGGAGGGCGAGGTCGGCTCCGCCTCCCAGCCCCACCCCCACCACGGTGGGAGGGCAGGGTTTTCCCCCGGCCCGGGCCATCCAGTCCACGATGAACCTCTGGGCCCCGGGCAGCCCCTCGCTGGGCCTGAGCATGGCCAGAGTGGACATGTTTTCCGAGCCACCCCCCTTGGGCAGGGCGGTGATTCGGCACCGGTCGCCCTCCACCACCTCCCAGTAAATGACGGGCACGTGCCGTCCCACGTTGTCTCCCGAATTGACGCCGCTTAGCGGGTCCACGGCGTTGGGGCGGAGGGGGACGGCGGCGGTAGCCCGCCTCACCCCCTCCCGGATGGCCGGGCGGATCAGGGACAGCCAGGGGAATTCTGCCCCCGTGGTGACAAAAAAGGTGGGGGTGCCCGTGTCCTGGCACAGGGGGGCTCCGGTGTGGGCGGCCGCCTGGGCATTGTCCAGCATGGCCTGCAGCTGATTGCGCGCCGGCTCCTCCTCCCGGGCCACCGCCTGCCGCAGGGCGACCAGGACGTCTCCGGGGAGGGTGGTGACGGCCCGGCGCATGAGCTCGGCGACGGCGGCAGCCATCTCTTCCGGGGTCATGCTTCCAAAAACGGCGGCAGTCATTTAAAGGTATTGAGGAGAAGGGGAGGATAGGCAAGAAAAAGAGCATCTAGGAGGGGATGGGATGCACTCTAACAACTACCAGCCTATCCTTCCCAAATAACGTATAGTTATTCTTTATATATTTAACTTTCGGATTTTTTTGGCCCTCAGGCCTCAAACACCAGCTGGGGGGACCTCTCCAGGGTCACCGTGGGCATCTGCGCCCGGTAGGAGCTGCGTATGGCGGCGTCGTAGTCCGCCGTATCCATGTCGGCCAGCTTCTTCCTGCCGGCCTGGCGTCCCATCTCCAGGCTCATGTTGATTTTCATGACCTCGCCCCGGGCGATGCGGTTGACCAGCAGGTTCCAGAAAAAGCCGGCTCCATAGGGGAGACCCTCCAGCAGCATCATGGTCCCCTCCACCGGGTAGTTCCACATGCCCGTGGGGTCGTCGCCCAGCTTGGCCAGGGGTACGCCCATGGCCGCCTCGTATTCCGGGGTAAAGGTGGGATCGGCCACCACCCACTGGCCGTCGATGCAGACCTCGGCGGTGCCGTGCAGCATGAAGGCCCCGAAGGCGTCGTACCAGTCCTTGAGCACCGAGGAAACGCCCACCATGGAGTCATACATGGATTCCACCAGGGCCAGGCTGTACAGGCGGTAGCGGGCGGGCAGGCCAGCCGCCCGGCACAGGGCCGCGAACAGCGACAGCTGATGCAGACAGGTGCCGGAGCCCCGCCTGAGGGTGGCCACCGCCCCGTCCAGCCCCACGAACTCCAGCTTGATGTTGTTTTTGACAAAAGAAAATACCGCCTCCGTGTACTCCCGGTCCGGAAGCCGGAAGGCCCCCAGCTCGTGGGCCAGGGCCACGATTTCCGGGGCATCCGCCTCGCAGAAGTGCGTGGGCCGGAGATACCGGCGGTCGGCCAGGCCGTGGGATAAGCCATCCCGGGGGGGAGGAAGCGTGTAGGAAACAGGAGGCCGCTCCACCTGGCTCAGGTACTTCCGGGCCGCCCGGTTGGCCTTCATCAGCACGACGGGGTGCTTGACCAGGGCCTTGGCCAGGGCGGGTACGGTACGCAACACGATGACCAGCATCTTCCAGGGCATAATGTAGCCCTTCTCCCTGATGCGCCTCCAGGCTCCGGCCATTATTCGCTCACCTCACTCAAGTCGCTGAGCAGCATGCGCCGCATTTCCTCGGCGCAGCCCCGTATCTCCTCGCCGCCCATCCGGGTGACCTCGGGCGCCAGCACCGGCCCCTCCCGCTGGCAGACCGGGCAGCGCTCCAGCAGTTTCACCTGGTCGCCGGTGAATATGAATCCGGGGTAGCTCCGGGCCAGGGGGTCCAGGAAGGCGAACTTGCCCGATTCACCGTAGGCCACGGGCTGGTTGTTTTCGTCCAGAACCAGGGGATGGAAGTAGTTGTGAGGAATGTGAAGATAGTGGCCCTCCGGGCACTGGGTCATGAACCCGTTGCTCTCCACCATGGAGTAGAGGTCCAGGCACTGGTGGTGGGGGATGCCCAGGTATTTTTCCACCTTTTCCCTGAAGACCTCCATGGGCATCCGCTTGCTTTCGTGCACCTTCCATCCCCCGCCGGTGAGCACCGCCCCCCGCTCGCCGAAGTCGAAGGACAGGCCCTCCTGGCGCATTTTTTCCATGGCCAGGTTGAGGATGAAGGGCGCCCCGAAGAATCCTATTTTCTGGTCTGTTTTTTCCAGCCCCTCCAGCCAGGTGATGATGTTGTCCACCATGTTTTGGTTGCGCCGGTCGGCGGTGAGGCGGGCCACTCCGCTCATCACCCGCTCTTTCAGGCCCTGCGGCCTGCCCATGGAGATGCGGATGAGGTCGGTGGTGACCTCCCGGTCGATGGCCACCTGGACGTTTTTGACGGCGGCATCCATGAGCACGGAGGTGACCTTGCCCACGTAGAGGTTGGTCTTGTGGGGATGGGGAAAGAGCAGGTAGGCGTGGGAGTCGTACTGCCACCAGTCAGCCAGCATTTCGATGGCCGACCGGGCGATGGCATATTCGGCGTTGGAGTAGGTGCGCCGGTCCCGGGGAATGAAGGTGAACTGGCCAGTGGTGCCGCTGCTGTAGGCCACGGTGATGCCGGCCCGCCCGTAGCTCTCGATGACCTGGTCGAAGGAGGGCTCCCTCTGGGAGATGGTTATCTGGGGCAGCTCCCCGGTGATGATGTTGGCCAGCCATACGGCGAATTCCTTGCCCTGGGGATAGTTTTTGAAGAACCGGTGGGAGAGCAGGGGGATGCGGCTCAGGTCCTGCATATCCTTTATGTGGTCGGGGCCTATGTTGCGCTCCCGGCAGAAGTCGTGATAAAACTTGTTGTTCTCGTAGTGGTGGCGGAAGGCCTCCCGGATGGCCTTCAGGCGGTAACGGGCTGCTTCCTCGGAGGTGGTGGTGTAGACGCCGGGCGGGGTATACAGGGCCTCCTCCGCCGGAGTGTAGTCATTCGCAGGGGGCATGTACATGGCCAGTCGTCGGTTCAATTCATCAACCAGGGTGGTATCTACGGTTTCCATGGATTTCACCGGTAAACTGTAAGGGTTATGTGTTGCGATTAAAAACGTTTTTTTCAAGCCAAATTTAAGTCAATTAAATTTTTTTTTAACACCGGCTGCGGGCCCCCTGATGGCCAAAAACAACTTTTATATAAGACATCGCCATTCCGATGTCACGAAGATTCATATGGCAGATAAAGACATCGTGAAAGCGGTTACCACGGCACTGGACGAGGAACACAACCCTCAGCGGAACTTCCTCCAGTCCATAGACCTCAATATCAACCTGAAAGACGTGGACATGAACGAGCCCTCCAACCGTATTGACGAGGAGGTGCACCTGCCCCACGGGAGGGGAGAGCCGGCCAAGGTGGGCGTGTTTGCCACCGGCGAAATGGCCCTGCACGCCAAGGATGCGGCGGACGCCGTGTTTCAGCCGGACCAGATCGAGGAGATTGCCGGTGACACCAAGCGGGCCAAAAACCTGGCCGAGGATTTCGACTTCTTCACCGCCGAGGCGCCCCTGATGCCCACCATCGGCAAGACCCTGGGCCGCTTCTTCGGCCCCCGGGGCAAGATGCCCCGCCCCCTGCCCCCCACTGCAGACATTGCGGCCGAGGTGCAGAAGTTACGGGAGACCGTCCGGCTGCGCTCCCGCAGCAAGACCACCTTCCACTGCCTGGTGGGCAAGGAGGGCATGGAGCCGGAGGCCCTGGCCGACAACATCCAGGCCGTTCTGAAGGTTCTGGAGGAAAAGCTGGAGCGGGGCCGCATGAACATCAAGTCAGTGTACGTGAAAACAACCATGGGCACACCGGTGAGGGCGATATAATGCCGGCCCAGGCCAAGATTGAGGAGGTGCAGAATCTCAAAGAGCTCATCAGCTCCTATCCGGTCATCGGCATCGTCAGCATCCACGGCATTCCCGCCTCCCAGATGCACGCCATGCGGAAAATGCTGCGGGACCACGCGGTGGTGCGGGTGTCCAAGAACCGGCTCATCAAGCATGCGCTGTCCGACCAGAACGGCATGTCCAAGCTGGCCGATTACTTGGAAGGAGAAAGCGCCATTCTGGCCACCGATGTCAATCCCTTTAAGATTTATCGAGAGTTAGAGAAGGCCAAGATGCGGGTGCCCGCCAAGGGCGGCGAAATCGCTCCCCAGGACATCGTGGTGGAGAAGGGCAAGACGGCCTTCAAGCCCGGTCCCATCGTGGGCGAACTGCAGCAGGTGGGGATTCCGGCGGCCATCCGGGAGGGAGGAATCGTCATCGACAGGACGGTGACCGTGGTGAAGGAGGGTCAGGTGATTCCGCCGGAGAAGGCCCAGATGCTTACCCGCCTGGAGATTTATCCCCTGGAGGTGGGTCTGGACGTGCAGGCCGTTTACGAGGACGGGTCCATCTACACCGCCGACGTCCTGGACGTGGACTTGGAGGACATCATCAACGACTTCCGCACCGCTGCCTCCAGAGCGCTGGCCCTGGCCGTGGAGGTTGGCTACCCGACCAGGGAGACCGTGCCCCTTCTTCTGCAGAAGGCCCATCGGCATTCCCTGGCCCTGGCCCTGGAGGCGGGCGTGGTGACCCCGGAGACCGTCAAGGAGTTCATCGCCCGGGCCCATCGGCAGGCGTCGACATTGGCAAAAGAGTTAAAAACCGAAGGCGAATGAGGAAAAAAAGGTGACACAAATGGAATATGTATATGGAGCTATGCTTCTCCACTCTGCCGGAAAGGAAATATCTGAAGACAATCTGAAGAAAGTGCTGGATGCGGCGGGCATCGACGTCGATGACGCACGGGTGAAGGTCCTGACCTCCTCCCTGGCAGACGTCAGCATCGACGAGGTTATCGCCCAGGCATCCATGGCCCCCGCGGCGGCACCGGCGGCACCAGCAGCTGCTGCAGCCAAGGAAGAGGAAAAGGAAGAAGAGGCAGAGGAAAAGGAAGAAGAAGTCAGCGAAGAAGAAGTGGAAGAAGGACTGGGCGCCCTGTTCGGCTAGAGCTGTCCGCCCGGCTTTTTTCTCCCGGCGCCGCTGGTTAGCGCTGGCCCTTTATCCTTTTTTTCAGATATTCTTTGATTTTGTCCCGGTCCGTGGTGTCAAAGCCGAAGTACTCGTAAAAATAGGTGGTGGCCTCCAGCATCTTGGTGCGTCCGTGGTCCCGGACCCGGAGAAAGCCCAGCTCGCCGAGCTCCTTCACGTGGTCGTAGATTTTGCCGCCCACCATGTCCTTCATGTCAGCCTGGGTGACCGGCTGGTAGTAGGCGATCAGAGACAGGGTTTTCAGCAGGTGCAGGGGCACCTCCATGCCGGAGAGCTTTTTGCCGTAGTCGGCGTAGGCGCTGCGGAGCTGCATAACGTATTTGTCCCCCGCCCTGGCCACCTCCATGGCCGTCTGGTCTGCCCCTCCCCGTTGGGCGTAGTCCTCCATGAGGGCGGCTAGGGCCCGCTCCACCTTCCTGCGGGTGAGGGGCACCGCCTCCACAATCTCCTCAATGGCCAGTGGTCGCCCGGCGGAAAACAGGGCCGCCTCCACGATGCGCTCCTCAGGTGCCGTCATGGTGTCTGTTTTTCACGTAGATGGTTCCATAGGGAAAGTTTTCCTGCCACAGGACGATTTTGTGCTCCCGGGCCAGGAAGAGCAATGACGAGAGGACCATCACCATCTCCTGCCGGTCCCGCTGGCTGCACAGCTCCTGCAGGGGGATGGCCCGGCCGTTGAGCTTGCTGAGCTTGGCCAGCACCTGGCGGATTTCTTCCTCCACGTCCTCCTGGTGGGCGTTGTCCCCCACGTCCCGCTCCGCCTGGGCGGCCAGCCGCTCCTGCTCCCGGGTCCGCCGCCTCTGCCGTTTCTCCCGCTGCTCCAGGTCGTCCCTGACCTCCTCGAAGGCGTTGATGAGCTCCACCAGGGTGACCTTGCGCTCCCCCTGCCGTCGCACCTTTTCCTCGATGGGGGGGCCCTGCTCGATGACCGTGCGGGTGAAGAGGTACTCGTCGTCCTCCATGTACCAGTCGGGTATCTCGTCCCAGAGGGGCTGGGGCTCCTGCTCTTTGCGCTCCAGCACGGTGACCATGTGGTCGGACTGCAGGCGGAGAACCTTCCAGGCCATGAGGACGATGCGCCCGGCGGTGATCAGGTCGATGGCCCCCGTCTGCCTTATTTTTTTCAGGTACTGCCGGGAAAAGGACACCAGGTCGATGTCCCAGGGGTCCAGCTGCTCGTCCATCACCAGCTCGAAGGTAGCCGCGATGGCCCGGTCGAACATGTCCCGGGCGTAGAGGGTGGCACTGCTGCCATCGGCCATCTCGATGTACTTCTGGATGTGCTCCCGCTTCACCACGTCGTCCCGGTGCATGAGGATGTGGTTGATGATGTCCTGCTTCATTTTACCTCAACTATCTGCTCCACCTGCTCCATGTTCACGTTGCCAATCATGGTGGACACGTCCCCGTCCTGCATGGTCACCCCGTAGATGTGGTCGGCCTTGTTCAGGGTGATGCGCCGCAGAGAAATCATGATGAACTGGGTCCTGCGGGACTGCTGGCTGACCATGGTGGCCACCCGCTCCGCATTTTTTCCGTCCAGAAACATGTCCACCTCGTCCAGTATATAGAAGGGAGAGGGGTCGTAGGCCTGCAGGGCGAAGATGAAGGCCAGGGAGGCCATGCTCTTTTCCCCGCCGGACAGGGCGTTGAGACGCAGGGCGCGCTTGCCCTTGGGGCGAGCCTTGATGATCAGACCCCCGTCGAAGGGCTGCTCCGGATTTTCCAGTATCAACTGGGCGTCGCCGCCCTCCATGAGGTGGGTGTAGATGCGCTCGAAGTGCTGCTTGACCTCCTCGAAGACCACCATGAAGGCGTCCGTCTTCTTCTTCTTGATTTCTTCCACCAGGTGGATGAGGTTTTTGCGCTGCTCCTTCAGGCGGTCTATGTCCTGGTCAAACTCCTTCCGGCGCTCGTCCTGCCGCTCGTACTCCTCCAGGGCCCGCATGTTCACCGGCTGCAGGCCCTCCATTTTTTGCTCGATGCTCTTGATGTCCGCCTTCAGGTCGTCCACCGGGGGCAGCTTCTGGTCCTTGAATTCCAGGCCCTCGGTCTCCATGAGCAGCTCGGCCAGGGTCTGCTCCAGGGTGGGAAGGCGGGACTGGGCCCGGGAGACGAGGTCCAGATGGGTCTCCATCTTGGTGGCCAGGGTGTCGATTTTGTTTTCGATGTCCACGCTCTCCCTGTACAGCTCGTCGCGCTCCTTGGTCAGGCCCTTCATCTTGCCCAGCATCTTCTTTTCCACCTCCATAAGGGCCTCCATCTGGTCCCTGTGCTGGGCGTGTACCTCCTGCAACTCCCTGATTTCCCGCTGGTGGTCCTCCTGCTGCCGCTCGATAGCGGCCAGGCCGGCCTCTATTTCCTGCTGGCGCTCGGCCACCATGTCCCTTTCCTTGCCGGCGGTCTGTATCTGGGAGGACAGGTCTCGTTTCTGCTCCTTGAGGGCCTGAATCTCCTCCCTGAGGCGGTCCATGCGGTCCATGACCTCTTTTTTGCTGATTTTTTTCAGGCCCTGCTCGGTGGCATGGCGCTCCTTTTCCAGTTTCTGCATGAGCGCATTTTTTTCCTGCATGACCTTCTCCACCTCCGCCAGCTTCTGCTCCACCTGGTCCCTCTCCGCCGCCTTTTTGGCCAGCTCCTGGGTGATGACCTCCAGCTTGCCCGTGAATTCCTTCCTGCGGAGCTCCAGGCGCTCCACCCGGTCGTCCTCCTCCCGGGCGCACTCCCGCAGCTCCTTTTCCACCGCCGCCAGCCGCTCCCTGACCTCCAGCAGTTTTTCCGACAGAACCTCCTGCTGGTGGCTGACCTCCCGCAGCTTCTGCCCGATTTCCCCCACCTTGCGGCGGTCCACGTCCCCAAAGGAGGACAGCCGGGGGGCGCTGCCCCCCACCATGGCCCCCGTGGACTCGATGATGTCCCCGCCCAGGGTGACCAGCCGCACGCCCCCCATGACCGCCCGGGCCGACTGCAGGTTTTCCATGACGATGGTATCCCGGAACACGTACCAGAAAGCCGGCTGATAGGCAGGGTCGAAATGGACCAGGTCGATGGCGAAGCCCACCGCCCCCTTTTCCTTGACCGTCATCAGGGCCTTGCCCCGGGGCTTGCCCCCCACCATCTTGTTGAGGGGCAGAAAGGTGGTCCGTCCGTAGTCGTTCTTTTTGAGGAAACTGATGCATGCCGCCGCCACCTCGTCGTCGTCCACCACGATGGCCTCCGCCCGGCTGCCGGCGGCCACCCCCAGGGCCATGCGGTGGTCCTCGTCCACCTGTCCCAGCTCGGAGATGCTGCCGTGGATGCCCTTGATGGCCCCCTCGTCGCGGGCCTTGAGAATCTCCCGGGTGGCCCGGGTGTAACTGGCCGCGTCCTCCTTGGCCCGCAGCCGGGCCAGCTCCCGCTGGTACTGCATGACCTCCCGGTCCATCTTCTGCAGGGCCTCCGCTATCTCCGCCTCCTCCTTTTTGCGGTCGAAGAGCTCCTGCTCCAGCCGCTTTTTGTCGTGGCGCTGCTGCTTGGCCTGCTTGCCGATTTCCTGGATTTGCCACTCCACGTCCTTGAGCTCGAACTCGTAGGTGCCCCGGTTTTCCTCCAGCTCGGAGATGGCCAGGGCCAGGGCGTCCATCTGCTGCAGCAGCCGATCCTTTTTCAGCTCCAGCTCGTGCAGGGCGGCCCGCTCCTCCTCATACTGCTTCTTGATTTTGGCCAGCTCCCGGGTGATGTCCATGGCCCGCTGGTCGGAATGGCTGACCGTTTCCTTGAGCTCCTCCAGCTCCCGCTGCTTCTCCTCCAGTTGGCCGGTGAGGCGCTCCACCTCTTTTTCCAGTCCGGCGATTTTTTTCCCGTAGGAGGCCAGCTCCCTGGCCAGCCGGTCCCGCTGACCAGTCAGCTCCTTGCGCTGGTCCTTGCCCTCCACCAGCTCCCGGGTGTAGTAGTTGATTTTTTCCTTGGCCTTGATGCTCTCCTCCCGGGCATGGTCGATTTTTTCCTTGAGCTCCTCCACCTCCTCCCCGCCCAGCTCGGCGATTTTTTCCTCCAGGGCCTGCAGGTCCAGCTGCTTCTGGCGGTAGGTGTCGCGCAGCCGCTTGGTCTCCTGCTCCAGGTCCTGGCGCTCCTGCTGATATTTCTGAATCTGCTTCTGGATTTCGGCGATTTCCTTTTCCACCTCCCGGCGCTTTTTGTAGGACAGCATGGCCCGGGCGGTCTGGAGGCGGTCCCGGAGCTCCTTGTACTGGATGGCCCCGTCCCGCTCCTTTTTCAGTTTGCCCAGCTGGGACTTTATTTCGTTGAGAATGATGGCCATGTACTCCAGGTTTTTCTCCACCTCCTCCCGCTCCCTCTCCGACTTCTCGATGTCCCGGTCGAAGTCGGAAATCCCGGCGATGTCGTCCAGTATGCGGCGACGGGGCACGTCCCCCATCTCCACGATGGCCGTCACGTCTCCCTGCTGCACGATGCTGTTGGCGGACACGTTGTTGGAGGACAGGAAGTGCACAAAGTCGGAGAGAGACGAGGACCTGCCGTTGATGTAAAAATAGCTGTAGTAGTTGTCGGGGTTGTCGGGGAGGGGCGCCCGCTTTATGCGGCGGGTGAGCACCACCTCCTCGCCTCCGTTTTCGAACACCAGGGAAACCTTGCAGTGGTCGACGCTCTTTTTTCCGTTGTAGATGAGGTCGGTGAGGCGCCCGGCCCGGATGATTTTGGGGCTCCGGGGCCCCAGGACGAACAAGATGGCGTCAGAGATGTTGGACTTTCCCGCGCCGTTGGGACCGGTGATGGCGGTAAAACCGGGAAGGAAGGGCACAGTAATCTTTTTGCCGAAAGACTTAAAGTTCTCTAACTGGACTTCCTTGAGGTACATTCGTCCCATCCCGACGGCAAGATTAATGGGCTGGACCTATATATAATTGTTGATGTTTTACTCTGGACGCGGGCCCAACAGTCACAATAGAAGCAAAACGGCAGCAAAAAGATAGCAATGCCTATATATGGGCCCGTGGAGGGATAGGGGACAGCAAACTATATAAATCAGCCCATATATGTTACGCAACCAGAAGCAATGGGGAGGTATTCATGTTCGAGTCAAAAAAGAAATGGGCGCAAAAGAGCGCAGTATCGGAGGTACTGGGCACGGTGCTGCTGCTGGGCATGGCCGTGATCATATTCTCCTCGCTCATCATATACGTCATGTCGGCCACGGACCGGGACGACTCATCTCCCAACCTGGACCTGGTGGGATACATAGGGGGAGACGACCGCCAGGTAATCATCGAACACCGGGGCGGGGAATCGCTGGACCTGAAAAACGTGGTAATCTACGTCAACAAGGGAGTGGTGGACCAGTTCACAGTTACCTTTGACAAAGAGGGAAAGCCCTCACAGGGATCCATCAACAATGGCCGAAATGGCCGATGGGACATAGGCGGCTATTATTCGTACGACTTCGGGGAAAACATCCAGCACTGGCAGGTGGAGGTAATCATCGTCGACCAGATTAGCAACTCCATCATCATGAGCGGAGTGGTGAACACGGGAATAGACAATTATTTGTCGATTGACGACACACAGGTTGACTTCAGCTGGACGCCCGGCATGCCACTGGTGGGGGAGAACATCAAGTTTACTGGAGAGGTTACTATCACTCAGAATGGTCGCACTATTAACGGTGCAGGCTTTGTAACCGACTGGGGTTGGGGCTTCGAAGATGGCACAGGCTCCGGGCAGATTTGCCATCATAGCTACAGCAGCTGGGGAGCTAAAACTGTCACGCTTACCGTGACCTACGATCCCTCCGTGTTCAATTGCACCGAGCCATTTACCAACTCAACAACTAAAACAGTAACGGTCTATCAGGGACCCGTCGCCGCTTTCACCTGGAATCCACGCTGGCCCTATGTAGGACAGAAGGTAAACTTCACCAGTACATCTACACCACCACAGCTGGCAGGCTCGGGAGAAATTAGCCAATACAAATGGACTTTTGGCGACGGGCAATCCATCACCAGTGAGAAATGGGCCGAACACGTCTATGCCAAAGTAGATATCTACAAAGTGACGCTGACCGTCAGCGCCGTGGTCAACGACAGAACACTTACCAACAGCACCAGTAATTACGTCACGGTTAACGCTTCTATCCCAGTAGACTTCCCCTACGCGGACCTTGACAACAGTAAAACATATACCCCAGGGGACATCGACGTGTCTGTATGGATGTGCGATGGAACCTTCGATACCAATACCAGCAAGACTGTGGATGGTCGGGTATGGAATGCCATCTCCGGCATCGGACTCGTCATACCAAGTACCGCATATGGTGGAACCTATGGCGACGGCGAGCCCAGAGGGGAATGCAATCCAGATGTTATGAATTTTCAGGCAGATACCCACGTGATTGTAGATGCTAGTCTCTCTGCCCAACACATTACCATCAAAGCTCATGACATATATCTCTCATATTCCAATCCTATCTCTATTGACCCCATAGAGGGCGGAGGCGACAAATCTGGCTTGACGCTGGAGGCCAACGGCAATATCAGCGCTGCAGGTACATCATTTGATACCAGCGAATTAGGAAACCTTAATATTAACATAGATGTCAAAGCAGACGGCTTCATCGACCTCACCGATTCCTATTTCAAGACGCATCAATCTGGTGGAGGGCATGCAACAACATCTTTCTCTATAGATTCACTAGCCGACGACGTAATAC
>DSCA01000206.1 GCA_011049295.1 Thermoplasmatales archaeon | reverse complement strand
GAAAAATTCGAAATGTTTATTATTGATAAGGGATTGACTTGTTTGGGATGGGAAACACGACTCTGCTCAATTGGCTCAAGTACTATTTTCAAACCGACAGCAACGCCTGTCCCCAGTGCGGCCATCAACCCTTTGAACATGGGTTCGAAAACGAGAATCGCAGACATTTCTGTACCCGATGCGGATTAGGCTGGAGCTAACATCACCGGACAGATGCTCCTAATCCCATCCCTTTTCAATGTTTTACTGAGGGTTGCAAATTTTTCCCATGAACAGAATGGTGCCCGTCTCCTGATGTTGGATTATGAACAGGAAAGGATGATTGGCATTGAAAACGACGTTGTCGGGTACACTTGTAAGGCTCATATGCACTGAAGTTGCGCCAGCTGCTTCTGTCCCTTTTTCATTTACTTCGATGAATGCTTTATGAATCACTTTGTCGATGTACAAATCCTGGTTTCCATTCATGCCGGAGAAGTCAGCATCCAAGGTGAAGGGGATGGCCATCCCCATATCCATCAAAACCTGTTTCAATCGGTATTCTGTCTCCAGGCTGAACTTTGGCAGGGACATGTCGACCTGGGTTTCTATCAGAGACTCCTGCCATTGGGTTAGGTTATCGGGCGTCATCATGTGTTCTATTTTTGAGACATTGTTCTCCCGGGGAAGGAAAATGGTCATCGACAACTTTTCGGATTCATACGGCAGCTCCAGCATCTGCATATCGTCTGTTTCTGCATACTGCAGTTTGACGCCTGAATGGGACATGCTCATCGTGGGGACATCCACCGTGGTATCGGGGGACACCTCAAAGGCTTTGTTTTCTGTATTTTCAGGGGGAAACTGATATCTCCAGTTGCCTTTGAAGTAGATTGCATTGGTCAAAATTAATCTGGTGAGCGGATGAATGTCATCTCCGGTGATAAAATCTTTAATTTTTCCGCCCGTGTTTTCTTCCACCCACTGGCTTATCGTTTGAGCGGCCTGCTCGGCGTAGGTAAAATTGACATCAGTTGCATCGCCCATGTAGTAGTTTTCAATAAAATGGAGATATTCCTGTAAAAACGGGTAGTTTTCCTGGGTCCAGAGAGCATTTGCAGTATGGAGTGTATATTCCGCATCCACGTTCAACAGGTTGTAGATTTTTCCGAACGAGCAGAGGGTGGTGTGGTTGTTTTGCCGGAATCGGAGGACAGTGTGCATTTCCTGAGCTGTTTCCCCTCTTGCTCCTTCATAGGTCATAGCGAGAGCGACAAAGATGCTGTAGGGAGAGAAGAATACGTTGCTGTGGTTGCCGCTGCACAGTTTGGCGTACATATCAAGAGAAAAAGCGTTTAGGGACTCCACGAGGTCGGCCACACTGTCCTCTGTTGCATGGGTGTCAATGGCTGTTTTTTGTGCCTCTGCCGGTCTGGAAAACAGCATGTCTTGATGGGCCAGCCCTCCAAAAACCAATCCTATTGCCACTATCACCACCACGAACACATTTCGTGCCTTTTTTGGGGACATCGTTATCACCGAACGTTAATAGTATGTTATAGTTCTTTATTAAACTGCCTTAAATGTTAGGTTTTCATCTAACGGTCGAGCGTTTTCAGCCACCTGTGGCGCTGGCATCGGTGGCAAATATTATAACAGTTCACGGGATTAGGGGATGAACTATGAAGCGATACGTTTTTGCCGGCATGATGCTTGTTTTCTGTGTGGTGTGCCTCCAGCTGGTGGGGGCCGCCATACCGGCTGCCAGCACTTCCCTTTTTGTTCAGGATTGGGGAGGGGCGACCCTGTACGTGGGGGGCACAGGGCCGGGGAACTATACCCGCATTCAGCAGGCCCTTGACGACGCCAGTGACGGCGACACTGTTTTTGTGTACCGTGGAGTCTACACGGAAACCATTAGCATTCAGAAGGCGGTCTGTCTCACCGGTGAAGACAAAAATGGTACGGTTATTGAGGGGCCCGGTAGCGGGACCGTGGTGGAGATAGCTGCGGAGGGAGCTGCCGTCCATCATTTTGCGATTACGGGGGGAGGGGGTGATGACTTCGATGACGCAGCTGTCTATATTGCATCGGATTCGGTCGTCCTGCAGGATACCATTATCCGTGACAACCAGGGCCACGGCGTCTTTCTGTTTTCAGCATCATACTGCATTCTGGTACATAACGTCCTTGTGGGTAACAGGTACGGTGGTATTTATCTCACGAATGAATCGCATTTTAACAATATCTCCTATAACACTGTCCAATCGGGTATCTCGGGAATCAGTGTTGAGCGGTCGCACTACCAGACAATCATGTACAACCGGGTCATTCAGTGTTCTAATGGCATCTATTTGACGGAAAGCCGAGAAAATCTGGTTCAGGGCAACCATCTCTCTGACAATGAGGAGGGCTTGTTCTGCTTCTACGCCGTCCGCAACACCATACAGTTCAATAACTTTGTTTCTAATGCCAGGCATGCCAGATTTATGAAATTCCTCCATGTTGGTTTTATTGCTCCCAACATGTGGAGACACAACTATTGGGATGACTGGCTGCAGGTAGGGGTGAAGGCTATTTATGGCGGTGTCTATGTGCGTACGTTCACCCTCATCGGTATTTTCATTCCCTGGGTGGAAGTGGACTGGTGTCCAGCACGGGAACCGTATGAATGGATAACCTGACCGTCGGGTGCCGGTACGTTTATATAAGAGCCCTCATGTTTGCCGTGGTGATTACACGAAAAATCATATGCCCGCTCAAACCGGATTATTTCGTGCCCCTGACGCCGTGGACAACCGCTATCTAGACCGCCTCCGGGACGTTTCCTTTCAGCCCGTGTTCATTTTGGGTCTGCACCGGTCCGGCACCAGTATCCTGTACAAGATGCTGGAGTCCACGGGCAGATTCAACAGCGTCACCGCCTATCACATCGCCTTTTACAACCAGTTGCTCCGCAATCACATTGAGGGGCGCGAGGAGGCAGCCAAGAGAGAATTTAATAAGGTTCTGCGGCAAAAAAATCACCGGGACCGGGGCATCGACAGGCTGAAAATGAGCGCCGATTTGCCCCTTGAATATGCCTTTCTCCTGGGCAAAAACTATCTGTTCAATCAGCTCAATGAGCGCAACTTTGCCGTCTTTGAGGAGATGTGCAAGAAAATTCAGTTCATCGAGGGTCGGAGCAAGCGTCTGCTGCTCAAAAACCCTTGGGATTTTTCCAACTTTTTGTTCATCAAGCAGAAGCTGCCCTCGGCCAAATTTGTTTTCATTCACCGTCGCCCGCTACACGTCATCAGCTCCTCCCTCCGGGCCCTCCGGGTGCTGGTCAATCAGCGGACAGTATATTCGGAGATGGTCTCCCCTTTGGCCAGAGAAGCCGTTAACAATCCAGCCCTTTCCGCCCTGGGAAAGCTGCTCCTCTCTCCACCCGTCCCGCCTGGCCTGTTTTTGGTGGTGGAGCAGCGAGCCCGGGACGCCTGCTATTTCCTGCGCAACCTTCGCCATCTGTCGTCGCAGGACTACGTGAATGTCAGGTATGAAGACCTGTGCAGTGCCACCGAGCGGACCATGGACAAGATACTAAATTTTCTGGCTATCGAAGAAAACCCGGAGCAGTTCAACGCATTTATCAATCCCCGCGGCCTGTCTCTCTGCCCAGAGGTGAAACGCTTTCAGGGCTACATACAGAGGAGGTTCAGGGAATATCGGACGCGATTTGCCTACTGGGACTCCTAGGCCGTTGCCCCCTCAGCTGTCACCAGAATGTCCTCACCGCCAGCAGGACACCCAGCGCCACAATGATTGCTCCCACCACCCGGGCCAGCCTATCCTCGTCGATTTTGTTGGCCACTGTGGAAGCGGTCAGTGCCCCTGCGGCTGCTGCCGGGGCCAGTAAGGCCACCGTGCCCGGAACCACCTCGTGATGGAAGGCATGGCTGACAGCTCCGGCTCCGGCGACAAACAGCATCAATATGAAGGAGGTACCCACGGCGGTGTGGACACTGTAGCCGAGGACCAGTATCAACACCAGCATCATCATTCTTCCTCCGCCCAGACCGGCGAAGCCGCTGATGGTGCCCACGATAAAGCCCAGACACAGAAGGGCCGTCGTTTTATGCCGGCGAATAACGGTGAGGGGGGCGGCATTCTGCACAAAGTAAACATTTCTTTTCGCCCCGTTTTTTACAAAACTTATGCCGATTAACATGAGAAAGAGACCGATGAACACATTCATCCCCGCCTCCGGAGCATCTGCGGTGAATATGCTGCCCATGATGGCCCCTGCCAGCCCGGTGACCGCCAGCAGAAAAGAAGACCGCAGGTCCACGTTGTTATTTCTCAAGAAAATGAGCCCCGCCGTGCCCCCAATGACCACGTCCACGGCCAGACTGGTACCGATGGCCCGGGGGGTGGCGTAGCCCACGACCATGGTCAAACCGGGAATGAGCAGGGTTCCGGCGGTACCGGATGAGGTTCCCACGAACAGCCCGGCACCCAGACCCAGCAGCATCACAATAACCGCTTCTCCGCAGATTTCCAGCATCTTCTGCAGCCCTAGCCGGACCGGGCTATTTATTATTTTTTATAGAGCCGTCCCGGTTAGAAATACTCAAATAGCCATGTCTTTTACTTCTTTATATGCGCTCATCCCTCGCTGCCTATGTTAAACTGCTGCGCCTGCCGGGTCTGGGCGGGCTGGCCATCCCCCCCGTTTTCGGGGCCATTTCCGTGGGTGTATACGGGCTCTCCCAGCTGTCCCTGCTGTTTTTCATCGGCTCCATGGCGGCCATTTTTGGCTTCGTGCTCAACGACTATGCGGACGTGGAACTGGACGGGCTGATCCAGGAATTGCGCAACAAACCCCTGGTCAGCGGCCTGGTCAGCCGGAAGGCGGCGATTACCGTATGTTTTGTGACCATGGTTTTGACCTTCATGCTGTCCTTCGTCCTGTGGCGGGGCGAGGTTCTCACCGACCGCAAGCTGGCCGCCCTCTCCATGATTGTTTTGGCCTGGCTGCTGGGCACAATCTACAACCTGTACGGCAAACGCATCATTGCCTCCGACCTGTTTGTGGCCCTGGCCATGTCCTTTCTGGTGCTCTTTGGCGCCCTGGCCTTTGACGCCCCGGGCGTGCTGACCTGGACCATCTTTGTGCTCACCTTCAATCAGACCCTGCACATGAACGCGGTGGAGGGAGGAATCAAGGACGCGGACCACGACCACCTGATGGGGGTGACCAACCTGGCTCTGGCCTCCGGTGTCAGCGTCACCGGCAACAGGCTGTATATCCCCCGGATGTTCCGGGTATTCGGCATGGGAATCCGGATGTGCTCCGTCCTGGTGGTTTTTGTTCCCTTTTACTATGGCATCGACCACCATACCTGGCAACTGGTGGTTCTGGCCGGAATGCTGGCCGGGGTGCTGTACATCGAGGTGCAGTTGCTGTCCCTGACCAGCTTTGACCGCACCCGTATCCGCAAGCTGATTGCCGCTGCCTCCTTCCTCCGCTATGCGGTGGTGCCGGTGATGCTCATGGCCGTCATTGGCGTTGCCGGAGGGCTGGCCCTGGCCGTGCTGCCCGTCGCCTGGTACCTGGTCTTCATCCCGTTGACCGGCGTTCGTCCCTTCCAGCCGGAGATGTAAACATGAGAGCCGGGGTCATCGGAGCCGGCATCGGAGGGCTGGCCGCCGCCTGCCTGCTCAGGCAGCGGGGATATGAGGTGGATGTGTACGAAAAGGAGGCGCTGCCGGGCGGACGGGCCCTGACCATCGATGCCCACACCAGTCTGGAAACCTACCGGCAGCTGCTGGAACGCTTCGACATGTGGGTGCCCTTTGCCCGCCCCTCCCTGGAGGATATTTTTGCCGGGGGGCTGGAGGGCTACCGGCTGGACCTGGGCTTTCACCTCATGGGCGGGGGGGACCAGGCGGCACCCATGCAAATCCTGTCCTCGCTGGGCATAAAGCAGGACATAATAGGCTCCCGGCTGGGGTTCATCGGGGAGTCCGTCGACTATCCCTACCTCTCCCTGACCGACAAACTGGCCATGCTCCCCCGTATCATGCAGCTTCTGCTTTCACGAAAGAAGACCATCGCCGCCCTGGAGAGAGTACCCATGTCAGAGACCATCCAGAAATACGGTCGGGGCAAAATGAAGCTCACCCTGGAGCTGTTCCCCCGTCTCATCACCACGGTCAACGACCTGCACCGCATCTCCACCGGGGAAACCTTCTGGGCCCAGCGCGAGCTCATGGGTTCCCATCCCGTATCCTACCCGGTGGGGGGCCTGGGGAGCCTGGCTCGCAACCTGGCCCACTGGCTGGAGGGCCACGGCGGCCGCCTCCTGCATCGGGAGGTAGAGAAGGTAGTCATCGACCGGGGAACCGCCCGGGGCATCGTGGCCGAGACAGAGGAGGACTACGACCTGGTGGTTTCCAACCTCCCCGCACAGGACACCTTCACCATCGCCGACCCGGATGCCTTCCCGGCGCCCTATGTCCGGGAGATGAAGTCCCTGGAGGGAACGGGCAGCCTGTGCGCCTGGTACGCCCTGAACCACCTCGACTCCTGGCTGCTGGGCAAGGCTTTTACCTTCATCGAGAGGGAGGCGGGGGTGGAGGGGAACGACGCCGCGGGCATGATTGATTTCAAGACCGCCTGCCCGGAAACGGCCCTAGCGCCCTCCGGCAAATACCTGGTCCAGGCCTACATCATCTGCACCCCCGAGGAGGCCCGGGACCCGGCCACGGCGGCCCGTCTGCGGGAGGTGCTGGACCGCCACCTGACCCGCCTGGTCCCTCGCTGGGAGCAACACCTGGAATGGGCCCTCTATCCTGCCATCTGGCACCTGGACGGCATGGCCAAGACCATCGACCGCCCTAAACCCGATGTGGTGACCCCCGTACGCCATTTTTACCTGGTGGGGGACTCCACCAAGGCCAAGGGGGTGGGCATCAACTGCGCCGCCGACTCCGCCCGGGTGTTGATGCAAAAACTGGATGCGCCGGGTTAGGCCCTCTTTTTTTCCCATCTCCGCCGTACGCCTTCGCTGGTCAGTTCACGCAGCACATCCCGGGCCACCCACCGGGCGGCCGCCGATTTTTGGGCGCCAATTTCCCCGGCCAGGGCAACTGCCCTCTGGTTCAGCTCCCGGTTGCGTTTGCCTATCTGGCGGAGCGCCCAGCTCACGCCCTTTTTGACGTAGATACGCTGGTCACAGGCTCCCTGCACGATGAAGGGAAAAAACTGCTGGAATCGTTCGTCTTCTGTTTCCCTGTCGCTGACCGCCAGCCGGGCCATGAGCACGAACCCCGCCCGACGGACAAACTCCGGGCGGCGCTGGCTCCATTCCCGTGCCTTCCTGTAGGCAGCGGGCAGCTTTTCGAACAGGTTCATGCAGCACTGGTCGCAGATTTCCCAGTAGTCGAATTCCCCCACCCAGGTCTCCAGCTGCTCGTCACTGACCCGGGCCGGCTCCTCCACCATGCTGGCCAGAATACGGGTCTCCCGGGTATCGACGGCCCACAGCTGCTGGGCCAACCGGTGGTCCTTTCCTGCCTCTCTGGCCATGGCCCTCAGGTGGGGGATGGACACGCCGTATGTCTGCCGGGGGGTGATGCCGTAGCGGGCCATGCCCCTCTTTGCTTCCTCGCTGGACAGGGCCTCCAGCCGTCTCAACACGTGGGCACTTTTCATGTTTCCTAGTACAGGGACAGACCCAGGTCCACCTGGGCCACCGCCACGTTGCCCTGTGCGTCCCGGGCCTCCGCCACCATCTGGTGGTCCCAGAGCAGCGTCCGGCGGCAGGTCCAGGAGAAGGGTGGTTCCTCGTCCACCGCCACCGCCTCCCCGTCCAGGTAAAAGGTCACGCTTGCCGTGTCCGCCGAGGCCTCCGCCACCATGTCCAGCGGACCCAGGGCCAGCACCGTTCCCCGGTCCAGGGGCAGCAGCTCCCGGCCGAAGACATACAGCACGTCGTGTCGGGGGACGGCAATGGTTACCTCCGGGGTGCGCCAGTTCTGGTGGGCCACCCGGGCCAGAGTGCCGGCGGTGAGGCGGGCAATGTGGGTTACGTAGGTGACGTTGACGTAGTCCAGGGTGTCGTTGGCCGTATGAAACCAGTGGTTGTACTCATATTCCTCCACCTGGAGGGCTCCGTAGCCGTAGGTCAAAAAGGAGTTGTGGTCGCTGTACCCGGTGTTGGGCAAGCGCTTGAGCCCCAGGCGCACCTGCTGGTAGTGGTCGCTGGCCACCTCCTCCATAGCGTCGGCCAGCCATGCCGATGCCGGCTCCTCATATACAATGACGTTTCTGCCGCCGCTTTCGGTCTCCGTGTGTCCGATTCCATCCAGATTGATGACCCCGGCCACCTGTTTTCCCTGGTGGTAGAGGTCGTGGACATAGGAGAGGCTGCCCAGGGTTCCCTGCTCCTCCCCGGAAAAGAGAACAAAGGCGACCGTCCGGTTGAAAGAATACTCGCGGAGGGCGCGGGCAGCGGCCAGCACCGAGGCCACGCCGGACCCATCGTCGTCGGCACCCGGGGAGCCGGGCGCGCTGTCGTAATGCGCCGACACCACCACCGGGGGCAACTCGGCGTGGATGCCCGGCCAGGTGGCTACGATGTTCTGGCCCTGATAGGAGCGCCGGCTCCAGCCGTGGAGGTATACCTCCAGCCCCCACGCCTCCAGGCGCTGAGTCAGGTAATCCCGCACCCGGGTGCAGGCCTCCGAGCCGGTGGGATGGGGGCCAAACGCCTGAATGGCCGCAATGCTGTCTTCTATAAAGGATTCGTTGATACTCAGTATGATGTCATTCACATCCGGGCTGTGGGCCGATGCATTCCCTGTCGCCGGGGTGAGGGCAGCCGCCAGGGGAAGAACCAGACACGCGGCGAGCACAGCGATCAGCGCTTTTGGGTGAGATGCCGGGGTGACCATGGTCAACAACAGGCTATTCCGTCCGTTTTAAAATAGTTATGGGCTAAACGTTTATAATGGGGTTCCAGGTTCAGGAGACATGAGGCTCCGTTTTGCGGTGGTGATGGCTGGCCTGTGTGCAGCCCTGACTCTGTCCGCCTTCCTCGCCGCTGCCCAGGTCGATACCACGCCGCCCGCGGTGGCCATCGAGAGGCCGCGAGCCGGCTACCTCTACGTCTGGGACCGGGAGATGCTACCCACCGGTGGCCGTACCATCGTGGTGGGCCCGGTGACTGCCCAGGTCACGGCAACCGACGGGCAATCTGGCATGGACCGGGTTGAATTCTGGATCGGCTTTGGCTGTCACGGAGAGCAGCACTTCGTTGACCACCAGGCACCCTATGTGTGGACGTGGACCGGACACCAGTCGGTGGGGCTGCGCAAGCTGCGGGCCTACGCCTTCGACAACGCCGGCAACGAGGACTTTGCCGAGCTGGAAATGCTAAAAATGTGGTGACTCAGTATCGGTAGCCGTTTACCTCGTCCGGGGTCCATTCCACGCCCAATCCCAGGGCGATGCGGTTCACGAAGTTAAAGTAGCTGGCCACCAGGCTGAGGGTGAGAACGTCTTCGTCCCTCAGTCCGGCGGCGTGCAGCCGCTCCACATCCCCCTTTTGCATCAGGTGGGGGGTGAGCGTCAATTTTTCTGCGTAGTCCAGCATGGCCCGCAACCGGGAGGAAAGTTCCAGAGAGCTTCTGTCTTGGCCCAACTGCTTCACTCTTTCCTCGTCTTTCCAGTAGTGGCGGAGGGCGGCCGCATGGTGACGCAGACAGTACTGGCAGCCGTTGGCCGCGGATACCACCACGGCAATGGCCTCCCGCTCCTCCCGGGTGAGGGTGCCGCTTTCGAATATGAGGGCCTGGTAGAGCTCGAGGTGGGCGGCCAGGGCCTCCGGGCACAGGCTGTGGACCCTCATGATGTTGGACAGCTTTCCCCGCTGCCCGACTATTTTCTGGTACAGGCTCCTGACGTGGCCCGTGGCTTCGCCGTCCCCAATGGTTCGTATCCAGGCCATCTCACTCCTCCTCTCTCTGGCGCAGATAGATTCGGGTCACCGTTTTGGTGGTCGCGAAGTCCGCCAGCCGCTCCTGTACGGGCTGCGGGAACTGACCCCGCTCGTAGGCCTTGGACAGGGCAATGACATCCAGCTGGCTGAACCTCTGATACAGGTTCTGCCCCCGCAGGAGGTCCTCCAGGTCGTTCCGTCGCGGGTCCTTAACTCCCGGGAACCAGGCGTTCCTGTACACCCTGACATTGGCAATCTGGCTGGTGCCGTAGACGAGCTGCAGGTCGTTTTCCTCCGCATAGGTCACCAGCTGCTCCTTCAGGCTCTCCTTAATGCGCTCCAGCTCCTTGATTTTGCTGTCCACCTCCACGTAGCGGTTGACCAGGGTCCGTCCGTCCTCGCACCGGGCCTCCGCAGGGGGTAGCTGCTCCAGCCGGTGCTGATGCTTGAACAGGGGGCACAGCTCCTGGTACTCGCAGTAGGGGCAGAGGGCGGACTGGCGGGGCGGAAACTCCTCCCGGGCGATGGCCTGCTCAATTTCCCTGATTTTGGCCAGGGTCTCCTGGCGTACGCTCTCCAGCCTGTCCGGCTGGGTGGAAAGGCGGAGCTCCTTGTCGAAGGCCACGTAGTGCCATACCATCTCCAGTTGCTCTGCGTCGTCATACAGGTGCTTGACGGCCAGGGCATACAGGGGCAGCTGGCGGTCCGTGGCCAGATCCTCCTGGGTGGGCAGGGTGAGGGAGGTCTTGTAGTCGTGTACCTCGTACACGCCGTCTTTTTCTGTGAGACGGTCGATGTATCCCCGAACGGTGTAGCCCTCGCCGATGGGCAGGCTGACCAGTTTCTCCAGGGCGATGGTGGTACCCTGGTCAAAGGGGTGGTAGCGGCGGTAGTACTGATGCAGGTATTCCTCCCCCATGCGACGATAGTTGTCCGGGCTGTATCCCTCCTTGACCACGCAGATGGTGTCGTCCATCTCCCGGTCCCAGCGCTGTCGGTAAAAATCCAGCACCTCGTCCAGGGACACCTCCTTGTGAAACTGTCGGTCCCTGTACACCTTTTCCAGCGCCTCGTGCACGCGCTGGCCCAGAAAGGCCTCGATGGTGCCCCGCAGCGCCGGACGCCGGTCCACGTATCGGAACTTGAACTTCAGGGGGCAGTTCTCGTAGGTGGCAATCCGGGATGGGGAATAGGCACTGGCCATGCATGCACATACCGGTCAACCTACATATCCTTTACCCTGCGCAAAAAATTTATGCACCGCCATCTTTCAGTATCCATGGCGGACTATCAAAAAATTGCCCACGCACTGCAGAAAAGCGAAGGCGAGCCAGTACACATCAGGGGCTGGATTTACCGGACCCGGAGCAGCGGCAAGCTGGCCTTCGTGGTGGTGCGCGACGAGAGCACCATCATCCAGGTGGTGGCGGAAAAAGAGCGTCTCCCCGACGAGGAGTTTGCCGGGGCGCAAAAGGCGCTCATCGAGTCCTCGGTGGACATCGAGGGTCTCATTCATGAGGACGAGCGGGCCCCTGGAGGCCGTGAAATCCATGCCACCTCCTTCAGGGTCATCCAGTTTGCCGAGGATTTCCCCATCACCGAGGACCACAGCACGGAGTTTCTCCTGGACAACCGGCACCTGTGGCTGCGCAGCCGCCGGCTGACCACCATCATGAAGATTCGCCACACCGTGGTGGGGGCCATCCACGAGTTTTTCCGCAGCCGGGGGTTCTACGAGTTTCATCCCCCCATACTGCAGCCCAGCCAGTGCGAGGGCGGAGCCACCCTTTTTGAGGTGAAGTATTACGGGGATACCACCTATCTCTCCCAATCCTGGCAGTTGTACGCAGAGGCGGCCGTGTTTGCCCTGGAGAGGGTCTACGACGTGGCTCCCACCTTCCGGGCTGAGAGGTCCAAGACCAGCCGCCACCTGAGCGAGTTCTGGATGGCGGAGATGGAGGCAGCCTGGATGGAGCTGGACGAGGCCACCCAGTACGCCAAGGACGAAATAAAATTTGTTCTCCGGCGGGTGCTGGAGCACCACGAGCGGGATTTGGCGTACCTGGGCCGGGACCCGGAGATTCTCCGTGCCCTGCTGGACAAGGAATGGCCCACCATCAAGTACCGGGAGGCCCTGGAGGTTCTGGCCGAGCACGGAATGGACGTGCCCTTCGGCAAGGACCTGCGCACCCTGGAGGAGGAGGAGCTGATGAGGCACTTTGACACCCCGGTGGTGGTCACCCACTACCCCAAGGAAACCATGGCCTTCTACAAGCCCCGCGACCCCCAGCACCCGGATGAGGCCCTGTGCTTCGACATGCTGGCCCCCGAGGGCTACGGGGAAATCGTGGGCGGCAGCCAGCGCTCCACAGACATAGAGGAGCTCATGGAGTCCCTGGAGCAGCAGGGCGAGGACCCCCGCAACTACGAGTGGTACCTGGACCTGCGCCGTTACGGCTCGGTGCCTCACTCTGGATACGGGGTGGGTGTGGAGCGCCTGCTGGCCTGGATCTGCGCCCTGGACAACATCAAGGACGCCATTGCTTTTCCCCGTACGGTCACCCGCAAGTCCCCCTAGAGTTACATCTCTTCCAGGGCGGCGATGCCCAGCAACTCCAGGGCGTTGCGCAGGGTAATCTGCGTGGCCCGCACCAGGGCCAGCCGCTGTTCCTCCCGGTCGCTGCCCAGCACCTGGCAGTCGCGGTAAAAAAGGTTGAAGTCGGCAGCCAGGGTATGGGCGTATTCGGCCAGGGCGGCCGGATTGCAGCTCTGGCTGCTGCTCTCCACGACATCGGGAAACAGAGCAATGGTTTTGAGCAGACGTATCTCCTGCAGGTGGTCAAAGCCGGAGCCCGGCAGCGGGCTGACCCCGGCATCCCCGGCCTTGCGGAGAATGGAGCAGCAGCGGGCGTGAGCATACTGGATGAAGGGCGCAGACTGGCCCTCGAAATTCAGGGCATCCTCCCACCGGAAGGTTATGGCCTTCTCCGGTCGCACCTTGACTATGTTGTAGCGAATGGCGCCGGTGCCCACCTTTTCGGCGATATGCCGCGCCGTTTCCTCGGGCACCTCCCGGCGTTTTTTTACCTCCCGGTGGGCGCGCTCCACGGCCTCCTCGATGAGGTCGTCCAGGTGGACCACCCGTCCCCTCCGCGTGGACATTTTTCCCTCGGGTAGAGACACGAAGGAGTAGAAGACGGGAACGGGCACCGTGGTCTCCAGAATGGTGAGCGCTATCTCCACCAGCTGGGCCTCCAGTTTGTGGTCCTCGCCCAGAACGTTTACCAGCCTGTCGGCCTGCTGCGCCTTCCACAGGTGATAGGCGATGTCCCGGGTGGCGTACAGCGAGGTGCCATCGGTGCGGGTGAGGAAAAACTTTTTGTTGCGGCCGTGGACGCCGAAAGGCTCCAGATCCAGATAGAGGGCTCCGCCCTCCCGACCGGCGTAGGGGCTCTCCTGCAGCCTCTGGATGACCTGCTGCACGGTTCCCTCTCTGACAAATCGGGACTCCTCCACGAAACTGTCGATGGAGATGTTGATGCGCTCCAGGCTTTGCAGTATGCCGGCGAGCACGCCCCGGTAGGCCTCCTTGACTGCTCCCAGGGCTTCCGGGTCTCCCTCCTCACACCGCCGAATGATGTCCTTTATCTGCTCGTCCACCTCCTCGTCTTCGGCGGCCCGGGCGTGTGCCCGCTGGTAGTAGGCCACCAGGCGGTGGTCCTCTTTGTCTCCCTCGGTCTTCAGGTCCAGATTCCGGATGCCCCACAGCAGGGTGGCCACCTGTTTGCCCATGTCGTCCACATAGAACTGGGTCTCCACCCGGTAGCCGGCCCAGCGAAACAGGCGGGCCAGGGTGTCCCCGATGATGGGGTTGCGGGCCCGCCCCACGTGTAGCGGGCCGTTGGGGTTGGCCGAGGTGTGCTCCACGATGACCGATGTCCCTCTGTCCTCCAGGGCTCCAAACCGGTCTCCCATGGCATCCACCAGGCTCAGCACCTCCCTGCCCAGCTGCTCCGGGCAGATAAAAAAGTTGAGATAGCCGTTCACCGCCTCCACCCGGTCAATCCATTCTCCCTCCATGCCCGCCGCCAGCCGCCGGGCGATATCCCGGGGTGAAGCTTTGGCCACGCCGGCCAGGGGGAAGCAGGGAAAGGCTGCGTCGGCATGCTCTGACGGAGCCTCCAGCCGCACGGCTACATCCGTCCCATACTCCTTACGGATGGCTCGGGCCAGGGCGGTATGTATCTCTTCTCTGAAGGCCGTGTAGGGATAGGTCATGTATACACCGAAACCGCACCGGCAGCGGGAGGCAGACGCCGGCCACTGGCGATGCACCGATATGCGATACGGGACACGGGGCTAAGACGGTCTCGCCTGCCCATTCCATGACCCTATCCTGCGTATATGGGTTCGACGTCTATAATGATTTCGCAGACCGACGGCAATAACCTTATATCACAGATGGCCTTATGTTGACTACCATGACGTCTCCCTCCCTCCGGGTTCTCTGTGCAGGACTGGTAGCGCTTTTGTTTTTGGCCACCGCCGCCGGGACCACCCCGTTCCCTGTGTCGTTGTCTCCCTCCGGCCCCGGCGACATCCATTCCCTGTCTCCACTGGATGCATGGAGGGCGACCCGTACCTCCCATGCCATGGTATTCGACGTACGGGATGCGGCGACGTTTCAGCAGGAGCACATAGCCGGCGCCATATGTATTCCCCTGACTACTCTCCTGTGTGGCTCCTGCCTCGACAACGACCTCCGGGAATACGCATCGGCCATGGTCATCGTTTACGGCGCAGATGAGATACAGGCCATGTTTGCAGCCCGGCGCCTGTCCTCCTACGGTCTCACCACCCGGGTTTTAGAGGGCGGCATAGTCGGATGGAAAGAGCATTCCCTACCCGTGGAAAGCACCCCCGCTCCGGCCGGCCTGCAGGGCACGGGATGCATCTCTCTGGCCGCCGCCGAGATTGAGCCCACGGACATTTCCGTTCTGGTATCCTCCAGCGAGACGCCTACCCGATGGGACTGGCGGTCCGCCACCTATCAGGGAATCACTGGCGACTGGACGACCCCGGTCAAGAATCAGGGCCCCTGCGGCAGCTGC
Source organism: Thermoplasmatales archaeon (assembly GCA_011049295.1). Taxonomy (GTDB): domain Archaea; phylum Thermoplasmatota; class E2; order UBA202; family DSCA01; genus DSCA01. The sequence continues at coordinate 1,258 of DSCA01000206.1, read as the reverse complement.
TGGGGCTTTGCGGCCATGGGGGCCCTGGAGGCCATCATCAACATTCGCTCGCACCACCCGGACATTGACCTGGACCTCTCCGAGCAGTACCTGCTCTCCTGCCCGGCGGGCAGCGGCGGGTGCAGCGGGTGGAACGCCTTCTGGGCCTACAGCTACATCCAGCGGAGCGGTGGAGCCATCATTGAATCCTGTTTTCCCTACCAGGCCAACGACAACGTTCCCTGCGACGACAAATGTGGGGACTGGCGCCGGCAGCTGATTCCCATCACCAGGTACGGCTCCCTTCGTAGTCCGGAGCGGGAGGAGCTGAAAGCGGCGCTCATAGACCACGGGCCGCTGGTGGCAGAGATGGCGGTCATGAGCGGCTTCGGCTCCTATACCGGCGGCGTGTACGAGCACCCGGGAGAGGAGACCACCAGCGACATCAACCACCAGGTGGTCATCGTGGGATACGACGATCAGCAGGGATGCTGGATAGTCAAAAACAGCTGGGGTCCCGAGTGGGGAGAGGATGGCTACTTCAGAATTGCCTACGGCGACTGCATGATTGAGCATTACCTTCTGTACGTCGATTTTTCCCCGGCCGTCGCCAGAATGGGCGGCCCCTACTACGGAAAGGCAGGTGACGCCATCGCCTTCGATGCCACGGCCAGCACCGGATTTATGGCCCCCCTGACCTCCTACCACTGGGAGTTCGGCGACGGCGGCACTGCCACCGGCGCCTCCCCCACCCACATCTATGCTGAGGAGGGCATTTACCGGGTAAAACTGACCGTGACCGACGCCGAGGGCAACCAGGGAACCAGCACCTCCCGGGTGTACATTGATGGCACCCCGCCGTCGGTGTCCATCACCCGGCCCGAGCGGCACCGGTTTTACTTCTTCGACCAGGAAAAACGTATGCTTCCCTGGGGAACCATCGTCATCGGGGGCATCACCGTCACTGCCACGGCCAGCGACGACATCGCCGGCGTGGAGCACATCGAGTACTATGTGGACGGGCGTTACGTAACCACCACGTCTGCCACCTCTTTTGAATGGCACTGGTCCAATGCCTCCTTCGGTCCCCACCGGCTGGAGGTACGGGCCGTGGACCGGGCCGGCAACACGGGCTCCGCCCAGCTGCGCATCTGGACCTGGATGTGAACGGGACGGAAACCAAACTATAAAAACGATTCCGGCATGTACGTGTAGCAGGGGCATCTAACCCCCCGTGCTAACCAGGGTTAGGTGCCCCTTGGGGCGGGTAACCTAGAGG
>DSCA01000203.1 GCA_011049295.1 Thermoplasmatales archaeon | reverse complement strand
GACAGGGGATGCACCGCCTGGGGGGCGAGATGCCACAGGGCGAAACCCAGAGTGGGATACAGGAATCCTCTGAGCATGTCTCCGGGAAACTCCCGGATGTAGACCCCGCGCCACAGCACCTCCTCGGCCGTCCCGTTTACCGCCGCCAGGCCCAGGGACCCCAGAACCACGGCCACGGTGGCCTGAGGAATCTTTGTCACAAAGACCGTGGCCAGGGCCAGCACCGGCGGCACTGCCAGCAGCACCAGGCCCCCGGCCATCGCCCCGCTGCGGGAAAACCTCACCGGGGAGAGCACACGTTTCAGCTCTTTTTTTCCCAGAAACCACAGGGGAAACAGGAGGCACCAGCCCACCCAGTACACCACAAAGGCCGCCAAATAGCCCCGGGTGGGTCCCAGCAGTTCCTCCAGTCCCACAAACGCCAGGTAGGTGCTGGCCAGCAGCGCCCAGGGCATGGCCAGCACAGTCAGCCGCCGGGGGGTCAGGCCACCGCCTCTCCTGTATTCTCGGTTCGATAGCGGAGAAGAGCTGCCACGTGGCCCATCTGCCCCACAAAGTCGTCATCCACGAAGGTGACAGGGGCGCCGGTACGCTGAGCAAACTCCATGATTTCCTCCAGCACGTCCACGGTGGTTACCGGCTTCCCGCAGGTGGGGCAGGAGGGGGCGGTGCCTGTCCCCAGGCGCTGGCATCGCTCGCACAGCCAGCCCCGCTGCCGGTGTCCCCGCTCCACGAACAGCACTTCCACCTGACCGTTGCGGGTGGCCCGGGTGACCTCGGAGACGCCGTAGGCGGCCAGTCCGTCGGTCAGTATCTCCTTCTTCAGCTGGTCCAGCAGGCGTCCTTTCACCTCCTGACCGTGCTCGCGCATGGCGTGGATGGAGTCCTCCCACAGCTCCTGCTCGCCGTCCATGGGGGCATCGATGAGGGCCACCACGTTTTCCTGCAGAGGCGGGGACAGATGGTGGAGGAACTGGTGCTTGGCCTCTCCGGGGCCGGCCAGGATGATTTTCTGGCTGCCCGGGGCCGGCAGGGCCCCCCTGAGGTCCTGGTAAAAGTGGTGGATGCTGCCCCTGCGCAGCCTCTGGAACCGGGCCTGGGACATGCCTCCCTTTTTGTGCTTGTTCATCACCTCCCGGGAGAGCTCTTTTTCCCGGGCGATGTCGCTGCAGGCCACGCTGTATATTTTGGCGTGATGGGTGTTCATGAGCACCAGGGTGAATCCCTCCCACTGGTCGTCCAGGGCGGCCAGGGGGCGAATGTAGGGGGAGGAGTCCACCACCAGGAGGTTGGGGGGTGCATCGGTCAGGCTCACCGCCTTGAAAAAATCATGGGCGGCGGAGGCAAAAAGGGCCACGTTGCGGCTGCCGTGGTCATTCAGGTAGCGAGTGACTTCCTGCATGGTCTGCTGGAAGTTTTCCCGCAGGTGGGAGGGCAGGGCGGATCGGATGGCCTGCCGGCGCCGGTGTATGAACCGGGGGTCGGTGCCGTCGGAGTAGAGGCTGACATAGGTGGGCCTGCTTTCCCCGTCAAAAACCCGGGAGAGCTCCCGGATGTCCAGTGCGCAGGAGGTCATGGGGATAAAAACGGTGGGGGCTACTTAACGCTAACCTCGGGCCGGTGATGCGCGAGGGAAAACCATTTTTAGGCCCTGCGGCTTATGGTAGTGGAGGCACAGCATGTCTGGAAAAACAATCGTGATGGTGGCGCTGGGCGTCCTGGTCATGTCCGGCTCCCTGACCGCCCTGACCACCGTTCCCCTTCAGGGGGACCGGGTGCGGTGGGAGGCCCAGCCGGTCACCGACCGGTATGACCTGCTGGTGGTCACCCCGGCGGCCTGGGAGGCACACCTGGCCCCCCTGACGGAGCACAAGGACAACAGGGGCCTGGCCACCCTGACGGTCACCCTGGAGGACATCTACGGGGGAACCTACACCCCGGTGCAGGGCCGGGACCAGGCGGAGCAGATAAAGTACTTTGTCCGATATGCCCTGGACACCTGGAACATATCCTACCTGTTGCTGGTGGGGGGGCGGCGCCCCTCGCTGAGCGGCGAGCCCTGGTGGCTGCCCGTGCGGTACAGCCACATCGAGGACAACGTGGCCACCCAGGAAAAACGGTATATCAGCGACCTGTACTTTGCCGACATCTACGACCGCAATGGCACCTTTTCATCCTGGGACACCGATGGAGACGGCATCTACGGCGAGTGGCGGGCCCGCCAGCCGGCCGAGGATGTAGCCGACCTCTACCCGGAGGTGGCCGTGGGCCGGCTTCCCTGCCGCAACGCCCGGGAGGTGGACATCATGGTGAACAAAATCATCTCCTACGAGAGCACCCCCGCCGACCCCGGCTGGTTCCAGCGCATGGTGGCGGTGGCCGGGGACACCTACACCTTCAACGACTACTTCGAGGGAGAGGAGGTCACCCGGCAGGCCCTGGAGCACATGACCGACTTCACCCCGGTTACCCTGTACACCTCGGACGGCTCCCTGCAGGGCTGGCGGGACGTGGTGGGCACCATCAACCAGGGCTGCGGCTTTTTATTCTTCGCCGGCCACGGCAGCCCCACCACCTGGGCCACCCATCCCCCCTACGACGACTCGGTGTGGATCTACGGGCTGCAGAACCTGCACATGCCCCTGCTCACCAACGGCCACTGGCTGCCGGTGTGCGTGGTGGGCGGATGCCACAACTGCATGTTCAACATCAGTCTCACCCATACCACCTGGACCTTCGGCCTCCCCGTCTACGAATGCTGGGGGTGGCGTCTCACCCGCTGCACCAACGGCGGAGCCATAGCCACCCTGGGCTGCACTGGCCTGGGCTACGGCAGGGAGGACAAGCAGGAGGCCACGGAGGGAGGCGGCGACCACCTCAACGTGCTGTTTTTCCACGCCTACGGGCAGCAGGGGCAGCAGGTGCTGGGCGACGCCTGGCGGCAGGCCATCTCCTCCTACCTGGACGAGTTTCCCGTAGACTGGAGCCAGCAGGCCTTCCACGACACCGCCCTGGACGCCAAAACCGTGCAGGAATGGGTGCTGCTGGGCGACCCCAGCCTGCACATCGGGGGCTACCCGGGATAAAAGCTGTCCAGCCGGCTCTGCCCCCGCTGGTCGGTGGGCACCTTCTCCCTTTTTTTCGGCGGGGAGGGATGCCACCCGGACGGGGTCTCCGCTGTTTCCAGCTCCCGCTTCAGCCGGGCAATCTGCTGGTACATCTTCTTCTCCTTGCCCCTGCTGCTCCAGTAGTAGGCCTCGTCCCGGGAGCCCTTCATAATCAGGATGACCACCATGCCCGGCACCCCGTCCCGGGCGGTCCGCCCCCGCCGCTGGATGGCCCGGATGGCCGAGGGTACGGGCTCGTAGAACAGCACCAGGGTGGTGGCCGGCACGTCGATGCCCTCCTCGCCGATGCTGGTGGACACCAGAACGTTGAACTCCCCCTCCCGGAAGGCCTGCAGGGTCTCCTTCTGTTCCTCCTGGCTCATGCCGTCGTTGGCGCCCCGGGCCTGGCCGATGAATCTGCGGGCCCTCACCCCGGGAAGGCTCTGGATGGCCCTCAGCAAAAAATCGATGGTGTCCCGGTACTCGGCAAACAGGATGACCCGTCCGTCCGGGTGGCGCTCCAGGTGCTGAAGGAGAATGTCCCGGGTCTTCTCCAGCTTGGGCCGCTGCGCCTCCAGGGTCACGATGTCCCGCCGGATGGATGGATACAGCCGGTGCTTGCGGATGCTGGCCGCCGCCTTGGACCGGTCGAACTCCAGCTTGGCCAGGTAGCTCTGGGCGGCCTCCACACCCTGACTGGTCAGCATGTCCTTGAGATGGGCCAGCTTGATGGCGGCGGAGACCACGCTGATGGCCTTGTACATGGAGCCCCCCCGCTTCCCCAGATGACTCCGCATCCGGCTCTGGATGTCGATGAGCGCCTTTTTGCTCAGCTTGCCCGCCGACAGGTTACGGGCCTGCCGGGTGTAGGTGGCCAGCTCGGCCAAAAAATCGGTGAGCATGACGTCCAGGCGGCGCACAATGCGCTTCACCTCCTCCGGCATGTCCACCAGCACCCAGCGCATCCTTCGCTGGGCCAGGTAGGGCTGCACGTCGGGGTCCTGCTCGGTGCGCAGCTCCACGTGCTCGATGCCCAGATGGTCCGCCACCTCCCTCAGTTTTTTGTAATCGCTCCCCGGTGAGGCGGTCATGCCCAGTATCTGGCTGCCCCGCCGCAGATAGCGCCGGGCGATTCCCACGTAGGCGTAGCTGCCCACCGCCCGATGGGCCTCGTCAAACACAATCAGGCTGAAGTCACCCGGATTGACGCCCCGGTCCAGGTCGTTCTCCACGGTCTGCGGGGTGGCCACCACCACCTCTCCCCGGCGATATATCTCCTTCCTCTGGTCCGGGCCGTACAGCTCCCCGGTGACCACCACCGGCTCCAGGGAGGTCAGCCGGGATATGGAGACCGCATGCTGTTCGCACAGGGGCTTGGTGGGCGCCAGAAACAGGATGCGCCCCCGCTCCGCCCGGTAGGCCAGCACCAGGATGGCAATGATGGTCTTCCCCAGCCCGGTGGGCAGCACCACCAGGGATTTCCGGTCCTTCACCTGCTCAAAAACGTTAATCTGATAGGAGCGTTCCTGCACCCGATCCCACCGGACGAGGGGCAGGTCCGCCTTTTTCATCGCGCTCTCCCCGCCATCGCCAGATGGGCCAGTAGCGCCTCAATCTGAATGCGCTCGTTGCTCCCCTCCACCATGCGGAACTCCGCCTCTCCCATCTTTTCCACGATGTCCGCCTTGGCCTTTTCCGGGATGGGCAGGTCGAACAGGGCGCTGTGCATGCCCTTGATGACGTCTTCCCCGCTCAGCCCGTAGTCAATCAGCATCTTGTCCAGGAGGGCCCGGGCCTCCAGAAAGTTTCCCCGCAGGGCCACCTCCATCACCTGCTGGGCCTCCTCGGGCCGGGCCGTGGCCGTGGTGCAGTACACCGAGTCGGCATCTATGGTCTGGGAGAGGGTGGCCGAGGTCTGCAGGGCGTTGAGGGCCTTGCGCAGGTCCCCCCGGGCTATGTACAGCAGGGCCTCCATGCCGTCCCCGGTTATCTCCAGCCCCTCCCGCTGGGCCACCCGGGAGAGATGGCATCGCATGTCCTCCCGGTCGATGGGGGAGAAGCGGAACACCGCACACCGGGACTGGATGGGGTCAATGATTTTAGAGGAGTAGTTGCAGGAGAGGATGAAGCGGCAGATGCGGGCGTAGCGCTCCATGGTGCGGCGGAGGGCGGACTGGGCGTCCGGGGTCAGGGAATCCGCCTCGTCCAGAAAAATAATCTTGAAGGAGGCCTCCCCTAGGGGGGCGGTGCGGGCGAAGTTCTTGATTTTTCCCCGTACCACGTCTATGCCCCGCTCGTCGCTGGCGTTCAGCTCCTCGAAGTTGTCCCTCCAAGTCTCGCCGTACAGCTGCTTGGCCAGGGCGATGGCACAGGTGGTCTTGCCGGTTCCCGCCGGCCCCGCAAACAGCAGGTGGGGAATGCTGCCCGACGCCGCGTAGGCCCGCAGGCTGTCCACCACCCCCACCTGCCCCACCACCTGGTCCAGTGTTTCCGGACGGTACTTCTCCACCCACAGGCTATGCATGGTCACCCTTTCCAATGGATGCCAGCTTGGCGGCCATGGTGGCCTCCTTGTCCAGGCGGTGGTCAATGCGGAGGTCGATATGGATGCGCCGGGCACCCATGTCCACCATGGCCCGGTGGGCCCTTTCCACCGCCCGCAGAATGGCAGACAGATCCGGACCCTCGATGCAGGTGGCCATGGGGCCGGTGTGGGTGGTCAGCCCCGTCTCCTCCAGCGCCTCCACGGCGGCCTTCACGTAGCGGCTCACCGATGTTCCCTCCGAGGTGGGAAAGATGGCCAGTTCCGCAATTATCATGAAAGGACAAATAGGCTTGCCTAATAAATGTTTATCCCTGTCGGCGGGCCATGAACAGGGAGTCGATGAGCACGGCGATGATGCCCGCCAGAAACACCATGTCGAAGATGGCCGCTCCCCCGATGGAGGCGGTGACCGTCTGGGGGGTGGGCAGGCGCAGCAGCTCCGGCAGGTGGAAAAAGTCCGCTCCCACCAGCACCCCCAGGGTTCCGGTCACGTAGGCCAGGGGCGCCGCCTGCCTGGGCTTCCGGTAGCAGGCCAGCAGGGAGAACAGGCTGGCCACCGCCGGGGGCAGGAGCCAGAGGGGAAAGGGGGAGGAGATACCCCGGGTGGTCACCTCGGTGACCTGGTAGGTGAACAGGGACACCAGAGCGATGCCCAGCAGGGCCCGGCCCACGAATTTTCTCTTGGCCGTCAGGTAGACGCTGACCATCACCGGAATCACCGCCCCGCCTATGTTCACCGCAATCCGCCAGTTTCCATAGGTGAAAAGATAGATGTCCACCAGGCCCAGCAGCAGGGAGCCAAACACGATCAGGCTGGCCTCCAGCCGGGAGAACCCCACCTCCACGAAGGCCCCGTAAAACAGGGAGAACAGGAGATAGAAGACCAGGGCCGCGATGAACAGCACCAGCAGATTGAAGGAAATCATGCCAGCAGGTAATCAAGAAGTCTGGTTAAATCTTTTTCTTTGATAACCACGTCCGCGGCCTCCACCACCTGCTGGTCGCAGGGATTGAAGGCGATGCCTAGGCCGCTCGCCTCAAACATGGAGATGTCGTAGCGGGAGTTGCCCACCGCCGCCACCCGCTCTCTTGGTACCCCCAGCTCTGTGGCCAGGTCCCGCACCGCCATGCCCTTGTCCTCGATGGGCACCCTCGTTATGCTGCCCTCCAGCTCGCCGTGGATGCCGTTGGCCAGCACGTGACGGATGCCGGTCTGGGCGGCGATGCGCCGGGCCAGGATGTCCAGTCCGCCGGACACGATGGCGGTGGCCACGCCCTGCTCGTGCAGCGCCTGGATGCACTCCCGGGCTCCCGGCATGATGGCCACCCGGTCAAAGGCCTTTTCCAGGTCCGCCCGGCACCGGTTGGCTCGGCGCCACAGGGCGATGTCCCGCTCCATGAACTCCCGGCTGCCGATGTCGCCTCGCAGGTAGGCCTGCACGGTGTCTCTGTTGTCGGTGGCGAAGCAGGTGTGGATGTAGCGCCAGGAGCTGCGCATGTCTACCAGCACGCCGTCCATGTCCAGGGCCACCAGCTCGTAGCGGGTCATGGGGGTGGGATGCGGGCGGATATATTTAAGAATAGCGCAGGGTGTCCGATTCCCGTACGGCAGTCAGTTTTTTACCCCAGGAACAGGGTGAAGGGGCCCAGCAGGAAGAGGCTGGTGGTGGCCTCCTGGCTCACCTGCTCCCCCTGGTCGAGGTAGGAAACCACGACGGTCAGCCTGGCGGGACCGAAACCGAAGAGCATGCCCGTTCCCAGGGAAAGGGAGCAACTGGCGCCGGGGAGGACCTCAGATATGGTGGTGTTGAAGCCAATCATCCGTCCGAACACTATAAAGCCGGTGAGGGTCAGGTTTCCCACCCACAGGTTGTAGATGGAATAGTCGTTGTTGTTGGTGACCACCAGATGCCGTCCCTCCCATCTGATGTCCACTCCGTCCAGGGTGCCAGCCTCTGCCTCTGTCACCAGGGCGGGCATCAGGGCTGCTGCCGCCACCAGCACCGCCGCAGCCGTGGCCATTATTCTCCTCATTTTTCACCTCCCATTTACTATTGACTCTGGCCTATATAAAACTTGTTCATGGGCGGGCGCCCCGGCTCCCCTCGTGCCACCAGTGGGCTCTCTGGGATTCGAACCCAGGACCTCCGCCATGTCAAGGCGACGTCATAACCAGCTAGACCAAGAGCCCCTCTGCTATAATGGGCGTTTATTTTTTAAAGTTTCTCCATGCGCGCTTCCTTTAATGCCCGGGCCGTCAGCCCGGCCACGTCCAGATTTTCCTCCTCGGCGTGCACGGCCTCCAGGGCGGCGGCGGTGGCCGGGGCGTCCGGCACCAGCAGGCAGGAGGGCGCCTCCTCGATGGACAGCTGGTAGGTGCCGATGTGCCGGGCCAGGTCCACGATTTCCTGCTTGTCCAGCCCAATCAGGGGGCGCACCACGGGCAGGTCGATGCTTTCCTCCAGCACCCGCAGGTTGTGCAGAGTCTGGGAGGCCACCTGGCCCAGGTTTTCTCCGGTGACCACCACGGATGCCCGCTGCTGCCCGGCCAGGGCCGCCGCCACCCGGTACATCATGCGCTTGCACAGCAGGCAGTGGTAGTGGGGGCGGGTGTGGGCGGCGATGGCCCTCTGCACCACCTCGCCGAAGGGCACGTGCCACAGCGGTATCTGCCTCCCCGCCGCCTCCGCCACCCGCCGCACCAGGGATGCCACCTTGCCCCTCTCGTCCATGGGCAGGAAGGGGCGGGTGTCCATGTGCAGGGCCAGGCATTCCATGTGACGGGCCATCACGTACAGGGCCACCGGGGAGTCAATCCCTCCGGAGACCAGTGCTACCCCCCGCATACCACCACGCCGTCCTTGATGACCGTCTCCACCAGGTTCACCCCGAAGTGGTAGGGGACGAACAGATGGGAGGGGGCATTGACCAGCAGCAGGTCGGCCTTTTTGCCCACCTCGATGCTGCCCACCTCCCGTTCCAGACCCAGCACCCTGGCCCCCCCCAGGGTGGCTCCGTGGATGGCCTCCCGGGGGGTCATGCCCATGGCAAAGCAGGCCAGCTGGATGACGAACTGCATGTTTTCCGTCCAGCAGTTGGGATTGAGGTCGGTGGCCAGGGCCACATCCAGTCCCAGCTCCAGCATCTTCCGGGCGGGGGCGTACCTCTTTTGCATCAGGGAAAAGGGAACCGCGGGGAGCAGCACGGCGGGCACCCCGGCCCGGGCCATTTTTTTCAGCCCCCGGGGGGAGGCCATGAGGAGGTGGTCGGCGCTGGCCGCCTTCAGCTCGGCCGCCAGCTCCGCCCCCCCGGAGTCGGAGAGCTCGTCGGCGTGCACCCGGGGGGTCAGGCCGTGCTCCCGCCCCGCCTGCAGGATGGCCCGTGACTCCTCCACGCTGAAGTATCCCTCCTCGCAGAAGACGTCGCAGAACACGGCCAGCTGCTCCTCCGCCACCCGGGGAATCATCTCCTCCCTCACCAGTCTGACGTAATCCTCCCGGTCCACGCCCGGAGGTATGGCGTGGGCACCCATGAAGGTGGGAACCAGGTCCACGGGATGCCGCTCGTTCAGGTGGCGGACCGTCCGCAGCATCTTGACCTCACTTTTGGTGTCCAGGCCGTAGCCACTTTTCACCTCGGCGGTGGTGGTCCCGTGGGCCAGCATGGCGTCCAGGCGCAACTCCGCCTCTGCCTGCAACCTCTCCTCCGACACCCGGCGGGTCTGCTGCACCGTGTAGCCGATGCCTCCCCCCCGGGCGGCAATCTCCCGGTAGGTGGCACCCTGGAGCTTCAGGTCCAGCTCGAATTCCCGGGAGCCGGCGAACACCACGTGGGTGTGGCTGTCCACCCAGCCGGGCAGCAGGGTCTTGCCCCGGGCGTCGATGACCTCCGCCCCCCGGGCCGTCACCTGCCGTCCGATGTCCCGTATGCGTCCATCCTCAATCAGCACCGAGGCATGGGTGGCCACGCCGTCAGGCAGAAAAACCTCGCTGGCCTCCCTGATGAGAATCATAAGAGGTAAATGGGCGGCTGTTTAAAGAGTTAATCCGGGTCTAGAACAGCGACGTCAGGTGGGGCCATATCAGGTCTGCCACCATCAGAATGCCCAGCACCAGGATGAGCAACAGCAGCAGGGTGAGGGCAAACTTCACCAGTTTCCAACCGATGAGAACGACCGCAATGACCACGAGAAGCAGCAGCCACAGGGGAACGCCGAAAATGACCATGGCGAAAAACCCGTACGGCCTATAAAACGTTGTCGAATTTTGACGGCCACCTCAGTGGCCGATGAGCCGGGCTCCTCTCTGCGCTACACGGCAGGTGTATACGTCTCCGTGCCCGGCCAGCGCCTCCTGCAGGGCGGGAGTGTCCCCCATGGCAAACACCGCGTTTCCCAGCATGCACATGGAGACCCGGCTATGCTCCGCCGCTGCCTCCACTGCCGCCCCCACCGCCGGCTGCAGGAGCCCTGTTTCCTCGGCAAACCGCCGGGACAAAAAAAACAGGTTGTCCAGGGTGGGCCGGCGCAGCATGTCCTCCACGCATCGTCTCCCCACCCGGGAGATGTGCTGCCCCTGCCGGTCGTCGGTCACCACCTGTACGGTGGGCAGCGGGGGGCCCACCACGGCCACCACCACCTCCCCTCCTCCGGGCACCCCGATGATTTCTCCGGTCAGCCCCGGCGATAGCCGTACCTCTATCCCTCCCCGGGCCGCCGCCAGCACGTCTCCCAGGCCGGTGGAGCAGCGAACCTCGGCCACGTGAGCCGCGGCCACCGCCCGTTTCCGGGGCAGCCACAGCAGGGAGGCAGCGGCCAGGGTGGAGGCCAGGGTTCCGGCGGCGCTCATCCCCAGGCCCTGGGAGACGGGCAAGTCCAGGGTGACATGGGCACGGAGGGGTTCCGGGGTGAGCAGGCGGAGGGCGGTGGCGGTGACCTCCCCCCCGGGACGGCCGTTTACCATAACCTCTGTGTGATCGCTGCGCTCCACGCTGGCCGTGGCCCCCAGGGACAGGCAGAGACCAGCCCCCCGGGAGCCGGTGGTCTCCGGGGAGGAGGTGCGGCATATTTCAAAAAAGCCGGTGACATGGGCGGGGGCAAAGGCGATGGCATTCATCGTATGAGGTCCAGGAGTCTGTCCGCCACCTGGGATTTGGCTCCGCTGGCCGGCGTGGTGTTTTTCTCCCGGTCTATAATCCAGGCCTGGGCGTCGTCTCCTCCCAGGGAGGCCGTGGTGTTGGCCACCACGTAGTCCAGCCCGTCCCGGTGCAGCGTCTCCCAGGCCCGCTCCAGGGCCCGCTCCCGGTCGGTTTCCAGCTTGAAGCCCACCAGCAGGTTGGCGTGCTCCCTCAGCAGGGGATTGATCCGGGGCACCGGCTCTAGGTGCAGGTCCAGGGGCTGGCCGGAGGCCATTTTTCTCTCCTGGGCTCGGCAGGTGAAGTCGGTGATGGCGGCGCAGTTGATGATGCAGTGGTACCGGCCGGCCTGCTGGACGCGGCGCACCAGGTCAACGCTGGTGGTAAAGGTGCTACTGCTGAGGTAAGCAGGGGGGTTCAGTCCGTGGTGCCAGAGTTCCACTTCCGCCCCCCGCTGGTAGGCCGCGGCGGCCAGGGCCAGGGCCATTTTTCCCGATGACCGGTTGGTGAGCACCCGTACCGGGTCCAGGTATTCGGCGGTGGCCCCGCCCACCACCAGCACCTGCTTTCCCGCCCAGTCGTTTTTTCCCAGCAGGCGCAGCACCCGGGCCACGACGTCCTCCATCTCCGGCATCTTGGCTTTTCCCTCTGCCCGGCGGGGGTCGGCGAGATGGATGCCTTGCTCCCGGCACCTCTGCAGGTTGTCCCTGACGAAGGGATTGTCGTACATGGCGGCATGCATGGCGGGGACCAGCAGCGCCGGCAGGCCGGAGCCCACGGCGGTGGTGGCCATGGTGGTCACCGGGGTGTCGTCTATCCGCAGGGCTATTTTGGACAGGGTGTTGGCGGTGCAGGGGGCCACCAGCAGCATATCCGCTTGGTTCTCTCGCCGTCCGCAGTGGCGGACGTGCTCCACGTCCCCGGTCAGGTCGGTGACCGGCTTTCTGCCCGTGGCAAACCACAGGGCGTCGGGGTGCAGGATGCGGCAGGCCGCGGGGCTCATCACCGGAATCACCCGGGCCCCGTGCCGGGTCAGCTCCCGGGCCAGTTTGACGCTCTCCACGGCGGCGATGCTGCCGGTGACGCCCAGGACCACGGTTTTTCCCCGCAGTTTGTCCGAGGAGCTCCCCCGGAGGTCGTCACTGGGATGGGTCATGCTGCTCCCTCAACTTGTACTTCTGAATCTTTCCGCTGGCCGTCATGGGGAAGGAGTCCATGAATTCCACGTACGTGGGCACCTTGAAGTTGGCCATCCTCTGGCGGCAGAACTCCCTGATGTCCTCTTTGCTCACCTGGCCGCGGGGGACGATGCATGCCTTGACCGCCTCCCCCAGCCGGGGGTCGGGAACCCCGATGACGGCCACGTTTTGGACCCCGGGATGAGTGAACAGCACTTCCTCGATTTCCCGGGGATAGACGTTGAATCCTCCCACCACAATCATGTCTTTTTTCCGCCCGGTGATGTACAGGTAGCCCTGTGCATCCATTTTTCCCAGGTCTCCGCTGTAGTACCAGCCCTGGTCGTCCACGGCCTCCCGGGTGGCCTCGGGCATCCGGTAGTAGCCCTTCATAACGTTGCCCCGAATGGCGATTTCCCCAATTTCCCCGTCCGGGAGGGTCCTCCACTGGTCGTCCACGATTCGCACCTCCACCCCGGGAAGGGGCCGGCCCACGCTTTCCGCCCGCTGGACGTCGTCATCGTGGTAGCGGGTGAGCGAGATGAGGGGGGAGGTCTCGGTGATGCCGTAGCCGATGCACACGTTGCAGCCCATCTCCTGGCGTACCCCCTTCACCACCTCTATGGGGCAGGGGGCGCCGCCCATCATGCCGCTGCGCAGAGACAGGTGGTAGGAACTCTTTCTCATCTCCTCCAGCTCCAGCATGAACATGGTGGGTACCCCGAAGTTCATGGTGCACCGGTGTTTCTCCATGAGTTCCAGGGCCTCCCGGGCGTCGAACACGTCCTGGAGCACGATGCTGCTGCCAAAGGTGAGAGGGGTCAGGCATCCCAGCACCAGGCCGAAGGAATGGAACAGGGGAAGGGGCACGAAATAGCGGTCCTCCGGGGTCACCTCCATGACCTCTCCGGTCACCCGGGCGTTGGTGGCCAGGTTGCGGTGGGTGAGCATCACCCCCTTGGGCTGGCCGGTGGTGCCCGAGGTATAGAGGATGAGAGCCACGTCCTCGTCTTCCGCCCTCTGCTCCTCGGGGTCGCAGTGCCGGCTCCCGGCCACAAATTCCCTCCAGGACAGGCCGACGTCGTCGCTGCTGTCCTCTGCATCAACGGCCACCACGTGCTGCAGGCCTTCCAGCTGGGGGCGCACCTCGGCCAGCATCTCCCGGTAATCCATTTTGAGGAAGGAGGGCACCATGAACAGGGCTCGGGCCTCTGAATTGCGCAGGATGTAGGACACCTCATGGGCACGATACCGGGTGTTCAGGGGCACCATGGTGGCTCCCACGGCGGTGATGCCGAAATACAGGGAGAGAAAGCGGCCGCTGTTGGGCAGCCACACCCCCACCTTGTCGCCCTTTTGTATGCCCAGCTCCAGGAGGGAGGAGGCCACCGCGTCTGCCTGCTCCCTGAGTTTGTGGTAGGTGAGCACCTCGTCCCCGAACAGGACGGCGGGTCGGTCGGCGTGCAGGCGCTCCCCTCGTTTCAGAAGGTCGTAGAGCGTCATGGTTTCCACATCGCTATCTCTTTTTAATAGTTTTAGGAGAAAAACGGATGACCTGACAGGGGAGGCGTCTGGGCGACGAGCGGTTGAACTCCTCGATGGCGGACAGCACTGGAGATATTTCGTCGCTGCTGCCCAGCAGGGCCACGCTCAGCCCCCGCTGTGCCGCCTCCACGGTGGCCGGGGCTATGCCGAATTCCAGGTCCGGTTTCTGGCCTATTTTGTGCAGCACGGCTCTGGCCACCGCCCCCGCCGCCCCCACCAGGTGGGGCGACAGCTCCTCCAGCGTGGAGGCTACGCCCTCCACGTCCAGGGCCCGAGAGCCTCCCTCCCCGGGGCCGGGGAGTTCCAGCATGTACACCGTTCCCATCTCCAGGGCCACCATGCCGTTCAGGTGACGGATGGCTATCTCCTCTCCGGGGGAGGCGTCGTGCACGGCAACCCCCGTCGAGGATGATGTTTTTCCGCTGTAGGCGGTCAGCATGCCCTGCTCCATGAACAGCCCCACCGTGTCTCCCTCCCGGATGGGGTTGCCGGCCATGGCTATCCCTCGCTCGATGATGTCCAGCTTCTGGAGACTGCTTTCCAAGAACCGCTTGAGCTCCAGCAGCTGAGCGTGCAGGAACTGGGTGCCCTGCATGGTGGCCCGGTATTCGCCGTCGGCCATTCTCACCAGCCCGTCCTCCCGCATTTTTTTCAGGTAGTCTGAGACCGCCTGCTTGGTGATGCCGATTTTGGCGGCGATGGGGGCCAGGCGGGAGTGGTGACCGGTGACTATTTCCAGCAAAATGAGCACCTGGGTGGAGAGGGATTTTTCTCTGAGCAGGTCCATTGGTGCTCAATACGCAGTTGCCTCTTAAACCTTCCCGCAAGCCTTAAATATAAAATTTACTTTACTTTTGTAAAAAAAAATTTATGGTGGACACATGAGACGGGAAATCCTGGCAGCCATCGCCGTTTTATCCACGGTCTTTGCAGCCATCCTGGCCGTCTATGCCTACACCCTCAGCCAGGAGAACGACGTTTCCCAATCTGGAGACCAGCCGGTGCAGGCAACCCTGGTCATCACCTTTGCCAACGGCAGCGTATGGCGGTATCCCTCCCTCACGGTGCATCACCACAATGCCACAGTACTTGGTCTGCTCACAGCGGCTGCCAGCCAGGGCAACTTCACGGTAGAGACCACCTACTACGGCCAGTACGACAGCCTGCTCGTGGGCTCCATCGCCGGCGTGGAAAACGGCTACCAGGACCGCTACTGGCTGTACTGGATAAACGGCGACTACGGCATGGTGGGAGCGGACCGCCAGCCCGTGCAGGAGGGCGACACCGTGGAATGGAAATTTACCACCTACGGTTAACCTTTAATATGCTCGTGGGTTTCGTAAAAAGAGGGAAACTATGAATATGAACGTCAAAAAACTGGGCATCGCTCTCTGTCTGGTAGCGGCGGGAGTCGCCGGAAGATTCTTCCTGTCCGGCCTGCTGCCCTCCACCCCGCATCTCACCGTCACCCTTCACGGCATCACCCAGCCCCTGTTCATGATGGACCTGTTCTTCGTGGTGGCCACCGTTTCCCTGCTCGGCGGCCTTCTGCTGGGTCGCCGGTACGCGCTGCTCATACCCCTGGCCGTCATGCTGGTTACCGATGTGGTGCTGGGCAACACGGCCATCTTTCTGTTCACCTGGTCTGGCTTCGCCTTCATTGCCCTGCTGGGCGGCTACGCCCGGTCCCGCCTCAGCCCGGGCCCCATTTCCGTGGCCCAGATGGCGGGGCTGGGGGTGGGCTCCGTCCTCCTCTACGACCTGTGGACCAACCTGGGCTGCTGGCTGGGATGGTATCCCCATACCCTGGAAGGACTGAGCGCCTGCTTCACCCTGGCTCTGCCCTTCACCCTCTGGCACCTGCTGTCCACCACGGCCGCGGTCACCGCCACAGCCGTGGCTCTGGCTACGCTCAATCTGACCCCGCTGCCACAAACCTCCCCGGAGCCCTCGCCGCTGAGCCGGTACACGCCGGTGGCCGCCGCCCTGGGCCTGGCCCTGCTCTCCCTGGCCAGTCTCTAGCCCTATTTTTCTCCCCTGGCTTTCCGGAACCAGCTGATGAGGTCGATGGGAATGGGCAGCAGGATGGTGGTGGAGCCCTTGGACGAGGAGGCCATATCGGCCGCCGTCTGCAAAAAGCGCAGCTGCAGTCCGCCCTCCTCCTGGCTGATGATTTTGGCCGCCTCCGACAGCTTCTCAGCCGCCTGCAGCTCCCCCTCGGCGGCGATGATGCGCGCCCGGCGGTCCCGCTCAGCCTCGGCGGCCTTGGCCATGGCCCGCTGCATGCCCTCCGGAATCTCCACGTCCTTGATTTCCACGGAGGTCACCTTGACCCCCCACTCGTCGGTGGCCTGGTCCAGAATGGCCTGCAGACGCTGGTTGATTTTGTCCCGCTCCCGCAGAACCTCGTCCAGCTCCACCTGGCCGATGACGCTGCGCAGGGTGGTCTGAGCCATCTGGGAGGTGCCCAGCATGTAGTTCTGGATGCGCACCACGGCGTCCTCCGGGTTCATCACCCGGAAGTAGACCACGGCGTTGACCCTCACCGGCACGTTGTCGGCGGTGATGGCCTCCTGGGAGGGCACATCCAGCACGTGCTCCCGCAGGTCTATTTTTATCATGTTGTCAAAGATGGGAATGATGAAGAAAATGCCCGGTCCCTTGGCCCCCAGCAGGCGGCCCAGCCGGAAGATGACCCCTCTCTCATATTCCCGCACTATTTTGATGGCCGCAGCCAGAACCACGATGACGATTAAAACCAGCAGCACGATGGCAGAGAGGGGAATGGCCATATGGTTACATGGGCATAACCTTATTTATAGTTATGGCGCACCTTTTTAAAGGCGCAGCCCATCGGGGAAACATGCCGATTGTACACGTACACATGTGGAAGGGTGTGGCCCCGGAGCGGGCTCGCCACCTGGTAAAAGAGATAACCCGGGTGTTTGAGGACCTGGGCATTCCGGCCCGGGCAGTGGAAGTGCTGGTGCACGAGGTGCCCAAATCACA
Source organism: Thermoplasmatales archaeon (assembly GCA_011049295.1). Classification (GTDB taxonomy): domain Archaea; phylum Thermoplasmatota; class E2; order UBA202; family DSCA01; genus DSCA01. Next base: position 176 of record DSCA01000203.1, on the reverse strand, counting down.
CTGGGGTCTGGGAGGCGTGCCTGCCTCGGAGTGTCTGCCGGACGAGAAACCGTAAACAAGCGTTGTCCGGTAAATGAGAAGGCAGCACGCAGCAGGTGGTGATGGGGCCAGCATCAGCACCTGCTGGATACATGCTAACCGCTGAAAGAAGTCTATCATTGTGGGCGATGCTGCAG
>DSCA01000127.1 GCA_011049295.1 Thermoplasmatales archaeon | reverse complement strand
GGGAGCAGACTCATCAGCCCCCAGAGAAAACCAGCCGGTGAAGGAATGATTGTAGCGGGCATAGCGGTACCACAGAGTGGCATTCTTCACCCCCGAAGCACAGCCCAGCGGATAATCGACAATAGAACCATTTATCTGAAACGGATTGGCAACAGAGACGTTCTGGCAGTAAGGAGAAGCCAAGTCAATGGATGAATTCGGCTTCACGTTGTCGACGTACAATGTGAGGTTATAGGTGGCAGTATTGCCCAGGTCATCGATGGCAGTTACATTCATGTGGTGGGTACAGTTATCTTCAAAGATCACCGCTGGATCTGGAAAGACACGCGCCCATTCACCTGCGTTTTCCACGTAGTCAGAGACATTATAGATCTCGATTCCCTGGTACTCCACCACAACCGTCAGGTTCACCGAGCCCACTATGCAGGACTCTGTGCCATTGTCGGTGGCATTTATCCACACCGGCGTATGATGGGTAACGAACATGTTACGGACCAAGATAACGTCGTCGATGTACCAGCCATCGTAGACTACGACCGAGCTGGTGCCCCAGTGCCAGGCAATGATTACATCCTGACCCGCATAGGCACTCAGGTCGACCGTGACCTGTGTCCACGTCGGGATGTCCCAATTGAAACATGGCTCATAGGCAATGCCGGTATTGGACGAGGCACCTGTATAACCGTATCCGCCGTCAGGGGTGAGTAACACCCATGTGTCACCGCCATCCGTGGATATTTTTAAGTTACCACCGTCCCAGACCGAGGTTCCGGAGCCAAATCCATCCATCCAGTGCCAGAAGCTGAAAGAAAGTGATGGGGGAACGGTAAATTCAGGTGTCATGAGCATGGCGTCGGTGTCGTCCATGTAGGTTCCGTCGAGATTGGTCCCCCAGCAGTTGCTGCCGGAGTGAGCGCTGCCCGGTCCCGCGATGGGGGCACCCCATTCCCAGTCATCGTTTGCACCAGCATGGGTGAACCCGCCGTTGTCGGATTCCAGATCGATAACATAATATGACGGGTGACCCACGGTGACATTGATGTCCGGGGGGGTGTTGTCCACTTTCACCTGCTGGGCATTTATGGGATACTCGCTGTTGTTCGCATCATCCACGCTGTAGTATTCTATGGTGTAGAGTCCGTCGGTACCACTGATGGTGAAAGGCCCCGTATAGGAGGAGAAGGACGGGGCAGGCTCTCCTTCGAGGTAATAACGATACCATGTGCTATCCACCGCGCTGTCGTCGCTGGCCATGAGGGTCATGGGCGTGTCTCCGCTGACATAGGTATCACTTCCTATGGTCATGCTGGGTGAGCCGATGGACAGCGTGGTTTCGGGAGGCTTGTCGGGCAATCCACCCAGGGCGAGAGTGGGGTCTCCAAACAGGTTGATGTAGAGCCATCTCCTGCTACGGTCCCAGCTACTTTCAATATTATGGCCTCCGGTGAGCACCTTGTCACATACCGAGTTCCAGACGTCTCCCAGCACCCGGTGCCCGTCAGAGGCAAATGACTCAAAAAAGTATTGCATGACCGGGGAGCCCATGGTTCCGCTGGCCTCCGCTGTGGAGCCTATGAAGGCCACGGAGCCATTGGCGGAGGCAAAGTTCCAGTACTCCGGCATGCAGTCGATATCCGTTGATGAAGCCTGGAGGGGATGGGGCACCGCCGGCTCCGCCCAGGTACCCAAGGGATGCGGATAGTAGCTGGGGTCATAATCGGTTCCATAGTTCCGCAGCGTTCCGTCGACATCGATGTATTGGTCCATTGCGGCTATGGGCCCCAGTTTGGCGGTGGCGCAGCCAAAGCTGTAGACCACGGTCAGTTTATCCCGGTTGTCCAGCCCGGACAGGTCTGTCCGCACGTCGTAGATCCCCCAGCTGAACTCGTTTCCATGGCTTATCACGTTCATGAAGCCCGCTCCAGCATTGAGATAGGTGTTTATGTTCGTGGGGTTGGGATAGTCAGGGTCCCCGGGAGTGTTGGTGTGATAGAGCTTGACAGCCGTAAAACCCGCAGTGGCCATCTCGGTGGCTATCTGGTCGTTTTGGTCCTCGTCGTAAGTGGTAGGAAGTTCGGGATAAACCCAGTCACCCGTGCCGGTGACCAGAAGGATGTTTTTGAACCATGAATCGTAGTAGACCTCTGTCTCGTACCGGATAACCTTATCCACATATATCGCTACCTCCCCCTCCGTGGCTGCCGGTATCCTCCCCACCACCACGTCGAAGGAAAAGTTTATGCCGTCAACGTTGGTGTAGTCCCCGTCATTGTCATCATCTATGATTTCACCAAAGATTCCGTTGCCGTTGTCATTCCAGTCGCAGAAGCCCCCGCTGTCATACAGGTCGGCATAGTAGTGGTCCGTCAGGTAGTATTGCAGCCAGTTCACGTGGGTTGCATTCATCCGCTTGAGGTAAAAATACCTCATGGGAATCTGGTCCACGTCGCCCACCAGCAAAACATATCTGATGTGGTGGTCTGCCTCGTAGTCGGCTATACACTTCTTGACCTGCTCAGCTTTATCGGCGCCTGTATAGTTCGTATAGATGTCTTCAAGGGTGACAATGACCGACGGTCTTCCCGTAGCGTCTTTAAACTGTTTCAATGGAACAAGCTCGTCTTCGAACGCTTGAGGTGCGATTATCAGCAGGTCAAAATCGGGGCCGGGACTGGCCTCCGACGGCGTTGAAACCAGTGACGGCGCCACTACCAGGATGGCAAAAACAGTTGCCAGTACTGCCATTTTTTTCATTTTCTTCCCCCCATATTTTATTTGATGTCTAAAGCAGAATAATAGGATATGCCTCCATGGATATTTAATAGTATCCGCCACCCTCTCGGGGCACACCGTCGCCGCCGTATAACGGGAAAACGCAGGAAACACCCGTCTAGGCCACGGAGCCAGGGGAGGGGCACAAAAAATCATGCGGCCATGGTGACGTTGATGGCGGTGCGAACGGCCTGCAGCGTGGTGGCCAACTCCATCCCGTAGGGCTTCTGCGACGGCGTGGGCGGCACATGTATAAAACCGGCCGGGATGCCCCCTTGCTGGGCATCTTCCTGCAGCCGATAAAACACGTAGTTGCAGACGTACAGTCCGGCAAACCATGACGGCCGGGCGGCGATGGCCTCCTCCCGCAGCGCCGCAACGATGGCCCGAGTGGGCAGCGTCGTACACCGTACCGGCGGACCCGAATCGTTGATGCGGGAAAACCGCCAGAGGGAGGGATGCTGCAGGTTGAGGGCGATACGCTCCACCTCTACCCAGCGGGCGGTGCCATCCAGGCCCAGGGCGATGACCGCAACCGGGTCACATGCGGCCATGTACTCCTGCAGCCGGAGGTAGGAGGTGCCAAAGGTCACCGGGAGCATCACGCCCAAGATACGGACATCTCCCACCAGGGTGCCGTTCAGGGCCAGGGCTACCTCTCCCGATGGATTGCTGTCCCACGGGCCGAAGGGCTCGAACCCGGTGACCAGCACCGTCTCCTGGGCCACGGGCTCCGGGGCAGAAAAAAAGGGCAGAGGCAAGGGCAGGGCAACGAGAACGGTCAGGGCCAGCAGTATGGTTTTCATACAGAGACAACGGGCAGGCGATATAAAATGGCTGGTGCTGACATACATCCACTGGCAACTTTCAGATAAATAAGTATAAATAGCGCTTTCCATTTGAAAGGCGGTAGAGATGGAGAAATATACCACTATATCCCTGCCTTATACGTTTCATCGCGAGTTGACCAGTTTCATAAAAGACCATCCAGAGATGGGCTACGGCAGCGTGGCCGAGTTTGTCAAGGAGTCCGTGCGCATCCGGATGGCCGAGGTCCGGAACGAGGTGCGCCTCATCGCCCTGCAGCGCCTGCGCAACCTCCCCTACCGTCACTGGGATGAACGCTGGGATGACTTCCGCAACATCTGCAAGCGATGACCAAAGTGTTTATGTAACCGCAGGCGTTCCTGGTATTGGAGGCAGTGTGATGAGGGAGCGCTGGCGTTCACGTTCCGCGTTCGTCATGGCCGCCATCGGCTCAGCCGTGGGGCTGGGCAACATCTGGCGGTTTCCCTACGTCTGCTACCAGAACGGAGGGGGGGCCTTCCTGATACCCTACCTGGTGGCTCTGTTCACGGTGGGCATCCCCCTGCTCATCGTGGAGTTCAGCATCGGCCAGAGGTTTGACAGCGCCGCCCCTCGCTCCTTTTCCCTGGTGAACAGGAGATGGGAGTGGGCAGGGTGGTGGGCGGTGGCTGCCGCCTTTATCATCGCCGTCTATTACTCGGTGATTATGGCCTGGTGTCTGTGCTACCTCTCCCACTCCCTGGGATTGTCCTGGGGGGCGGACGCCCCTGCCTTTTTCCTGCAGTTTCTGGGAAAGACCTCTTCGCCCTTTGCCCTGGGAGGCCTCAACCTTCAGATAGTGTTCGCCCTGCTCTTCGTGTGGACGGCCATCTACCTGATTCTTTACAAGGGGGTAAAGTCCATCGAGTGGGCCATAGCCCTCACCGTGCCCCTCCCCACCCTGCTACTGCTGGTGCTGGCCGTGCGGGGGATAACCCTGCCCGGAGCACTGGAGGGACTGGAGTTCTACCTGACGCCCAACTTCGCCAAGCTGTCTTCTCCCTCGGTGTGGCTGGCCGCCTACGCCCAGATATTTTTTTCCCTGTCCCTGGCCCAGGGAATCATGATTGTCTATGCCAGCTATCTGCGCAAAAAGGACGACATCACCAACAACGCCATTATCACCGCCCTGGCCGACGGGGGTATCGCCTTTCTGGCCGGCTTCGCCGTGTTTTCCGTTCTGGGATATCTGTCCCACACCACAGGGGTGCCGGTGGAGGAGGCGGCGGGCAGCGGCATCGGTCTGGCCTTCATCACCTATCCCACGGCCATCTCGCATCTCCCGGTGGCGGCCGCCCTGTTCGGGGCCATTTTTTTCCTGGTGCTGCTCACCTTCGGGCTCAACTCGGCCTTTTCCATGGTGGAGTCGGTGAGCGGCGGGGTGGTGGAAAAATGGGGGCTGTCCAAGCCCCGCATCACCTTCGTCATCTGCCTGCTGGGGTTTCTGCTCAGCGTGCCCCTGGCCACCGGGGCCGGCAGCTACTGGGTGGACATCGCCGACCACTTCATCTCCAACTTCGGGCTGGTTTTCGTGGGGCTCATGGAGTGCGTGGTGTTCGGCTACGTGCTGGGCACCGAGCACATCCGCCGCCAGGTGAACCGTACCTCGGACCTCTGGCTGGGGCGGTGGTGGGACTGGCTGATCAAAATCGTGGCCCCGGTGATTCTGGTGTTCATCGCCGCCGCCTCCTTTGTGGAGCTGCTGGCCGAGGGATACGAGGGGCTGCCCACCGGCGCCCTGATGGCCGGCGGGGGAATGGTGGTGCTCAGCCTTGTGGCCGCCATCTGGCTCATGAAACGGAGGGCACCATGATGTCGGGGGGCGCCATAGCCATGCTCATCGTGGGGTGTGTGGTCTTCTACGGCGGACTGGCCTGGTGTATCTATCGGGCCCTGCGGGGCCGGAGCCGCCGGTTGAAAGAAAACGAAGACCGACGGTGAAGAACCCCCCCCGGCAGCCACCCTGGCCGATGGGGGTTTGTGTGGCCGATGGTCCTAATCTCCCAGGTGGTGGTCCTTGAGTTCCCCGCCCTCCACGAATAAGTTGCTGAGCGCCTTGCACACCACCGGGTAGAGGTCGTAGCGGCCGACGTCGTCGTGGGGGTTGTCGCGCAGCATTTTTTCGATGACCTGCCCCACGGTGGGCCTCACCGGAAACTGTCCTATGGCGTCTATCACCCTTTTCTCCAAATCGGAGCACCTGCGGGCGGATGCGATGTGCTCGCGGATTTCCTGCAGGGCGGCAAAAATCTCGATAACCGAGAAGACGAGCACAAAAGAGGAGAGGAGGAGGAGAGACACCATGTGGCGGGACCAGGCATAGTAGAATATGTCGGCATCGATGAACAGAACGATGAAGGGGATGACCAGCACCAGTTTTTCCCACTTGGTGGCAGTGGTGAACTCTCTGAACAGCCGTCTGGCCAGCCGGTGTCGCATCACACCGCAATGCTCTTCCCCTAGTAAAATTTTTTCGCCGGGCCTGGGGAAACTCCGGAGGGCCGTCAGAGGGATACTTTTTTTAATTTGGCGCCCCTTATTACTCATGACTCGCTACGAGATAATAAAAATACGGGAAACTGGAAAAATCGAGGTTCCGCCCGACTATGCATTTGAATTGGGGATGGTCAAGGGGGCGTATTTCCTGCTGGAGTTGAGCCTGGGAATAAAGGAGGTCCGGCTGGAGCAGGTGGCTCTCCCCGGGAAAAATCTCGTGGAAATCGAGCTCATCCTGCAGGATAAGCCGGGCGTGCTGTCGACCATCAGCGGCATTTTTGCCCGACACCGGGTCAACATCCTCTTCAATGAGAGCGAGGAAATAAGCGAGAAGGAGGCCGCGCTGGTGACAGTGGTAGACGTCAGCGAGATGGACACCGGCCTGCAGGAGCTGCAGGAGGAGATAGGCGGCCAGGAGGCGGTTATCGACATCTCAGTAAAGGAGCTGGAATAGCACCGCCAGGTTCACCAGGACGTAGACGCCGGTGTAAAGGTTTATTTCCCGGCCCAGGTCCCGTACGGTGGGCTCAAAGAACCGGGGAATCTGCCTTCTGAACAGGCCCACGTGCCTCAACGCAAAAAAGAGGGCTACGGCCAGCAGTATGAGAATTATGTCCCTGTGGTCCAGCTGGGGGTAGAAGTATATCCCGAAGATGAGGGTGAGCGCCGCCAGTGCCGCAGCGATTATTTTTTCCAGAGCCGGCAGGGAGAGGGCCTCCTTCGTGGGCTGCAGCACCTTGTAGTTTAATTTGATGAAGGAAACCAGGGTTCCCACCCCGGCCATATAGAACAGGTATACGCCGAAGCCGTGGAGATTGGACAGCAGCTGTTGTTTACAGAAGGCGCCAATGAAGGGGGAGATGCCGCCGATGGCCAAGCTGAGGAAAATGATGGCGGCCATCACCATCTTGTCCCCCCGGTAGGAGAGGAGGTCCAGGCTTTTTGTGTTCTGGGCGCTGACCAGCACCCCCACCCCCAGGAACAGCCCCGATTTGAACAGGGCATGGGCGAAGGCGTAAAAAATCGCCGCGTCCACGTCCAGGGTGGCCACGCCCAGGAGGACGAATCCCATCTGGGAAACGGTGTGGTAGGCCAGCAGTTTTTTGGCGTCGTCCTGCAGGAGGGCCATGGCTATACCGAAAAACATGGAGGAAAAGGCGATGACCAGCAGCGGGTTTTTCATGAATTCCAGGTGAAGATAGGAGAGCAGCAGTATCATTCCGTACAGGGGGACCTTCACCACTATCCCCGACAGCACGGCGCTCACCGGGGTGTCCGCCTTGGAGTGGGCACCGGGAAGCCAAAAATGGAGGGGAAATATGCCGGCCTTGGTCATCAGGGACACCGCCATCAGGGCCACGGCCATGTGCACCTCCTGCGAGGGCACCAGGTTCTGCTGTATCAGGTGGAGGTTGAGGTAGCCCGTTTTCACGTAGATGATGCCTATGGCGAAAATAAAGAAAAACGAGGACAGGAGGTAGAGCATCAGGTAGCGGTATGCGGCGCGCCGGGACCCCGGTTCCCGGGAGCAGGCCACGAGCACTATGGAGGAGAGGGAGGCCAGTTCCATGTAGACGTAGAAATTGAAGAGGTCGCTGCTGACAAAGGCCCCCAGGATGCCGCCGTGCAGCAGCAGGAGGAGGGAGAAGATGTAGGGGGAGGTGAAATCCCGTTCGGGGTGACCGGCTGTCCGTTCGGCGCCGAAGTACCCCACGGAGTACAGACCCACGAGAGAAAAGACGATGAGCTCCCCCAAAACGAAGTAGTAGTTGTAGTCGTTCAGCGCAACCTCGATGCCGGATATTCTCTCCCATCCCCCCACCACGGTGCTCACCGGCAGCTGGCTGATGCTGGCCGCAAAGATTGGCCAGGGGGACAGAATGCCCAGTACAAACAGGGCCCGGCGGAGGCCATCTCTCACCCTGAATGCGTTTAAAAGAAGGGTCAAAAACGCAAACAGCAGGGGCAGGGCCACCAGCAGGGGAATCACGGGGATCCCTCCATTCGCATGATCAGGGCCAGGGCAAAGGAGGTGATGGCCACGTCGATGACCAGCGCGGTCAGCATAAGGGTGGCAGGCAGGGGGTCGACCATGACCTCCGAGGGAATAAGAGGGGCCGTTCCCCCCTCCACGTAGCCCAGCTTGGTGAAATAGAGGACCACCCCGGTGGAGATGACATTTATGGCCAGCACCTGCTTGACCAGGTTGCTTTTGGTCATCAGCCCGTAGAGCCCGATGAGCACCAGGATGATGCCGGCCACCTCCGAGGTCAGGTATCCACCGGTGATGGACTCAATCACTTTCTGCCCCCCTGAGCAAAACGTAGAACAGCAGGGTGAAGGCCGCTCCCACCTCGAAACCGATGAGGATGTTCAGCCACACCACCGTACCCCCGCTGAACAGTGTTCCGGGGACTCCTCCCCGGAGGTAGTTGTAAAAGAAAAAACCCGCGGCCAGCCCGGAAACAGCAACCAGGATGAGGGAGAGGAGGGATGCGCTCTCCAGCACCTGCACCATGGTTATGCTGAATTTTTTTTCAATCAGCGTGTATCCGTGGGAGGTTATCAGCAGTATGACGCTGACCGCCAGTATCACCCCTCCCTGAAAACCCCCTCCGGGGTTGATGTGTCCGTGGACGATGAGGTAGGCTCCGTAGGTGACCAGAAAGGGCGAGACGAGCTTGGCGCTTTTCCTGACTATGGGAGACATCTTCACTTCCATCGCCTCCCCATGATGGTGTGGAAGCCCAGGACCGCCGTGAAAAGAACGATGGCCTCCCCCATCGTGTCGTAGGCCCTCCAGTCCATGAGGATGGCTGCCACCAGATTGCTTATGCCTATCTCCTCCGGGTGGGACACGTAGTGGTCATAGCTCCCCGTCTGCTCCCGGGAGTAGTCCGCCTGCAGCAGCAGAAAGGCAAAGAGGGCGAGGAGCAGCAGGGCGGCTATCTGTTTTTTGATGCTCTCACCTCCTCGATGACGTAGATGAATATCCCCAGTATCAATGCGTTGACCACGATGGCGGACAGGGCCACGTCCGGTGCGTGGAGCTGGAACAGGGCCACGGCAAACATGAGGCTGAGGAGGGCGAACCCGATGATGGCCTTTATCAGGTTTCTTTCTTCGATTATGACCACCGCGAGGAGCAGCATCAGCAGCAATACGATTTCATGGATTATCTCGAGCATACATATCCACCACGACCTTGGGCTCAACGCCGGACCTGTGGGCCCCCCGGGCAATTGCATGTGAAATCATGGGGTTTATCATGACGATGAGAAAGGTGAGCACCAGGATCTTGACCTTTATCATGGGGGGCGCCGGGATTATGAGGGCAGTGGCGATGAGTATGCTCAGGGCCCCCCCGGTATCGCACTTGGTGGAGGCGTGCAACCTCGTATACACGTCGGGAAAGCGAAGTATGCCCAGGGCGCCGAACACCATTATGGACGTCCCCATGGCCAGAAGCGCATATTCAATCATGCAGACCCCTCCGCTCGAAGTGTTTGGCCAGTATGAGCCCCCCCACCGCATTTACCATGAGGAGGACGATAGCCAGGTCCAGAAGAAAATATTCCTTCAGGAGCCCGGCCAGGAGGGCTATGACCACCACCACCTTCGTGGTGATGGTGTTGAGACCCACGATTCTGTCCGGCAGGGTGGGCCCCGCCAGCACCCTGTACACCAAAACGAAACTGGTGCCCAGGAGGACCAGTACGGCCCATCCCAGGGGATTTACCAGAAAATCTTCCCCAGCCATCTCTCCACATCTCCTTTGATTTCATCTCCGGCCTTTTTCATGTTGAGGGTTTTCACGTCTATCCAGTGCACGTACAGGTAGGTTTTATCCAGTTTTTTGGCCACGTCCAAGGTGAGGGTCCCGGGAGTCAGGGTTATGGAGTTGGCCAGCAGGGTGGTCCCGGTGGCCGAGCGCAAATCGGTCTCCAGGCGTACTATTCCCGGGTTTATCCCCAAGAAAAGGGCGTGTTTGGCCACCCGAAAGTTGCTCTCCAGCAGCTGGAATATCATGATGAACGCATACTGGGGTATCTGGATAAAGGCCAGGGTGAGGACTTTTTTGATGAAGCTGCCCTCGTATCTCAGGTCGTCGGTGAGGTTTTCATACATAAAGGAGGAGATGATCAGGGATATGGAACCCCCCACGGCGAGGTTCTGCCAGGAAAGAGTTCCGCTGACGATCAGCCAGAAGGCCATGATGGCCATCCAGGTCATGGCTATTTTTTCCGCTCTGGGCAGTTTTTTTCCATAGTAACGTCTCACTATGTGCCGTGCCTTGATGTCCTCGATCCGCTCTTTCAAATAAAAAGGCATTCTGCTCATATGCACGTTTCATATGGAAAAGCCAGTTATATTTTTTTGGATGGAGGACGGGCTGTGAACATTTATATGCAGGACGCCATTATTAAATCTCATGGCCTATCGCCTTCCCAGCAGCGAGGAGTTGATGGTGGCCCTGTATAAGGCCCTGACCAGGCACGGGACCATCGACTCCCAGCGCCAGCTGCGGGACGCCGTGCTGGCCGAACTTCAGAAATGGGACGGCCAGTATACGGTGAGTCCCCAGCGGGTGCGCCAGGCGGCCATCCGGGCCGGCTTCGTGGACATGGAGATTCGGTCCCGCGAAGGCCAAGAGCCGGCCACCTCCTGTCCGGTGTGTGGCGGCAAGCTGCGGGGGGTGCGCAACCGGTCCCTGTGGGGGGAGAAGGTGACCATCGGGTATATGTGCTCCACCTGCGGCTACAAAAGCGGGGTGAACAGGCAGGTGCCCACCCGCTACATTTTCCGTCTGGATGAGAGCATGCCCCGGGCGGCCATCTTATAGCCGTGCTAGCACGCATCCTGCCTTCATCCTAAATATAGTCAGCGAAACATTTATATATAAGATAGACAATTGAAAGCACAAGATTTAAAAACTTTGGGGATACTATGGCCAGAAACAAGAAGGTTGAGATTGAGGAAATCAGCACCTGCCCGGAGTGTAATTCCACCCGGCTGGTGCAGGACTACGAGCGCGGGGAGCTGGTCTGCCGGGACTGCGGCCTGGTCATCGACGACTCCTACATCGACCACGGTCCGGAATGGCGGGCCTTCGACCCCGAGCAGCGGGAAAAGCGGGCCCGCACCGGAGCGCCCATGAACTATGCGGTGCACGACAAGGGCCTGTCCACCATGATTGGCTGGAAAAACAAGGACAGCTACGGCAAGTCCATTCCCACCCGCAACCGGGCCCAGCTGTACCGGCTGCGCAAGTGGCAGCGGCGCATCCGGGTGGGAAGCGCCTCCGAGCGCAACCTGGCCTCCGCCCTGTCCGAGCTGGACCGCATCTCCTCCGACATGGGGCTGTCCCGCAACGTGAGGGAGGCGGCGGCCATGGTGTACCGCCGGGCGGTGGAAAAAAATCTGATTCGCGGGAGGTCCATCGAGGGGGTGACGGCGGCGGCCATCTACGCGGCCTGCCGGCAGTGCGGCGTGCCCCGCACTCTGGACGAAATCGCCAGCTCCTCCCGGGTGGACCGAAAGGAAATCGGCCGGACCTACCGGTTCATCGCCCGCGAGCTGACCCTCAAGCTGATGCCCACCTCCCCCCAGGACTACACGGCCCGCTTCTGCAGCAAGCTGCAGCTCAGCGAGGACATCAAGTCCAAGGCCCTGGAGATTCTGCAGCAGGCGGAAAACAAGGAGCTGACCTCCGGGCGGGGCCCCACCGGGGTGGCGGCGGCGGCCATCTACATAGCCTCCATTCTGTGCGGGGAGCGCAAAACCCAGCGTGAGGTGGCAGACGTGGCCGGGGTCACCGAGGTCACCATCCGGAACCGGTACAAGGAGCTGGCCGAGAGGCTGGACCTGGACATCGTCCTGTAATGCCTACCCGCTGGTACCGAGAACGGAAGGGCGAGGGCTTTTACCGTAAGGCCAAGAGGGAGGGCTACCGGGCCCGCTCCGCCTACAAGCTTCTCCAGATCAATGACCGGTACGAGGTCATCGGGAAGGGTGACCTGGTGGTGGACCTGGGGGCCGCCCCCGGCGGCTGGAGCCAGGTGGCCAGGGAGCTGGGGGCCCGGGTGGTGGCCGTGGACCTGGACTCCATGAAGCCCCTGGAGGGGGTATCCTTCATTAAGGGAGACATCACCGAGGACGGCACGGTGGAAAAGATTCTGCAGCAGGCGGGGGCGGCCGACGCGGTCATCTCCGACCTGTCTCCCAACCTCACCGGAAACTACGTGATGGACCAGGCCCGCAGCGTGTGGCTGGCCCAGAGCGCCCTGCGGGTGGCGGAGCGGCTGCTGGTGGAGAGGGGAAACTTTGTGTGCAAGGTGTTCATGGGTGAGGACTACCCCGATTTTCTGGCCCAGGTGGAGCAGCGGTTCACCCTGGTGAAGGCTTTTTCTCCCCAGGCATCGCGGAAAAGAAGCTCAGAGATCTATCTGGTGGCCAAGAACTTCGCGGGAGCTACAGAGACTCAATAATCCACCGGGCGGTGCGGCGGATGGCCTCGGCGCTGCCGCAGGAGGGCTCCCATCCCATCTGCCGGAGCTTGTCGATGGCCAGGCGCATGATTTTCACGTCTCCCTTCCATCCCCGCCCCCCGTCCACCCCGCCGGTGAACACGTAGGAGGGAGAGAGGTTCATCTCCTGGGCCACGATGTCGGCGATGGTCCGCACGTCCACCCAGTCCTGGGAGCCCATGTTGAAGATTTCCACCCGGTCCTGCCGGTTGTCCATGGCAAACAGCATGGCCTGGATGCAGTCCTCGATGTACAGGTAGGATTTTTTCTGGGTTCCGTCTCCCAGAATCTCCAGCTGGCGGGGGTCGGCCCGCAGTTTGTTCACGAAGTCGTAGGTCACCCCGTGGGTGCTCCGGGGCCCCACCACGTTGGCAAAGCGGTAGAGGACGGCGGTCAGATCGAAGGTGTGACAATAGGAGGAGATGAGGGCCTCTGCGGCCAGCTTGGATGCTCCGTACAGGGAAATGGGCACCAGGGGTCCGTAGGATTCGGGGGTGGGAATCTCCTTGGCCTCGCCGTACACCGTGGAGGAGGAGGTGAAGCCGATGGTGGCTATCTTCTGGCGGCGCATTTCTTCCAGCAGGTTGTAGGTGGCCAGGATGTTCTGCCCCAGGTGCACGTTGGTATCCTCGGCTCCCCGGCGCACGTCGGGGTTGGCGGCCAGATGGTACACCAGGTCGCATCCCTTGATGGCCTTGCGGATGTGGTTGGGATTGAGCAGGTCTCCCTCCACCAGTTTCAGGCCCTGCTCCAGGCGGTGGGCGATGAATTCCCGCCGGCCCGACGAAAAGTTGTCCAGGCACACCACGTGGTGTCCCTGCTCCATGAGGGCGTCGATGAGGTGGCTCCCGATGAATCCCGCCCCGCCGGTGACCAGTATGTGCATGAATGCGTATGGGGTAGTCCTATAAAAACAATGAGGCTACAGAAACTCGAAGAAACCCAGCCACCACAGAATCCACACCGTGGTGGTCACCAGGGAGCCGACGAACACAATCAGGATGGTCTTCCGGGCGCTGACCCCCAGGAGGCGGGCGATGATGGTGGTGCTGATGCCCCCGGTGCCCTGGAAGGGTATCATCATGAAGAGGAGCAGGCTGAGGGTGAGCAGGCGCTTTTTCCGGTACCGGTCGGCCTTGCGCTGCAGGGCCCGGTAGGCCCGGTTGAGGATGCCGATGCGGACAATGATGAACTCGGCGAACCACCAGCTGTAGGCCAGGATGGCGGAGCTGATGACGTCCATGACGATGATCATGCTCCAGGCGGTCCAGGGGGGGAGGGCCGGCCCCACGCTGGACCCCAGCCAGGAGAGCCAGGAGGGGAGAGACAGCGTGTCCCCGGAGGAGAGCATATAGGGGATGATGCTTTCCTTGCCGAAGGGCGGGAACAGGTAGGCCAGGGCGGATACCCCGTACTTGTTGGCCTCCGCCGGAGGCAGATAGTCCAGCACCAGGGCAAAGTAGAGGGCTACGGTGAGCCAGGGGGTGATGAACACCAGGAAGCGGTACAGGTAGCCCAGGTTGTGCCAGATGCGGTGGACCTGGTCGTAGGCCTCAGTCACCAGCCTGGGAATTTTCATGGTTCTCCTTCTCCAGCTCCTCATAGGCCTTGTCCAGAATGGTTTTCAGCGTCTGGTACACCTCCTCCAGGCTGAGGCAGCGGCCGGTGTAGTCCTCCAGCAGATGGGCCAGGCGGCTGGCGGTCCGGGCGAAAATAAGCCACAGGGCGAACAGCATGCCGTAGGCGAAGGCCACCAGCGCCGTCAGCAGAAGAAGGAGGTAATCCATGACTGGTTATGGCCCATGGATACAAAATGTTTTGGTTGGGCCGGCCATCGTTACCTTTATAATTTTGTGGCTATTGTGTGAAAGAGGATAGCATACGAGAGAGACGGCGGCGTATTGGTGTCACTGTGGCGGCAGTACTGCTCTTTCTGGCCCTGTCTCCGGCCCTGCCCGGGGAAACCACGGCGGGCATTGCCGCTCCCGGCCGTGACTTGCCGCCCCCGCTGAATCTGACCCTGCCGGTGGAGGAGGCCCTGTGCCGGCGGATGTCGGTGCGGGAGTTCACCGGCGAGGACATCGGCGGGGCAGAGCTGGCCACCCTCTGTTGGGCGGCCTACGGGACTGCCCATGGGCGGCGCACGGTTGCCCAGGTTGCCGCCTCCTACGGGGTGGTGATGTATGTGCTGACCGCCGAGGGTGCCTTCGTCTACGACGGGCTCAACCATTCCCTGCTTCCCTTCCGGCGGGGGGACCACCGGTGGGTGGGGCAGTACGACACGGCGGCGGTGAAGCTGGCCCTGGTGTGGGACCGCCACGCCTGCAGCGACGAAAACGTGGCCAGCACGGTCATCGGCGAAATGGGACAGAACGTGTATCTGGCCGCCGTGGCCCTGGGCCTGGGAACGGTGACCACGGCCAGCCAGGTGGGACAGCTCCGTCTGCTGGGGCTGCCCCCCGGCCAGGTGCCCAAAATAATCATGCCCGTGGGTCCCCCGGCTCAGCCCTGCCCCTTCACCCATCAGGTCCTGGAGGGGCCTCTGCCCCCCGTGGAGAACAGCACCATGCCCCTGTCTGACGCCCTGGAGCAGCGGCGGGAGGGGCTGGCCTGGCAGGGGACCACCCTGACCGGGGAGGAGCAGGCCCGCCTGGTGTGGGCTGCCTACGGCTATTCCCGCTATCTGGACGAGCAGGGAAAGCGCCACCGCACCGTGCCCAGCTCCCACGGCACCTATCCCCTGCGTATCTTCGCCGTCAATGCCTCCGGGGTCTACGAGTACCTGCCCGCCCGGCATGCTCTGGACGAGGGCCGCCCCGGCGACCACCGCCCGGCGGTGGGCGGGGCCACCCGCCGGTTCGTGGCGGAGGCGCCCCTTATTGTCATTCCCGTGCTCAACACCAGCAGGGTGGACCCCCGCGTCCCCTGGCCCTGGTACTACGAGGGCGGGGCGGCGGCCCACAACGTGCTGCTGGAGGCCACGGCGCTCAACCTGTCGGCGGCCGTGGTCTCCGCCGTGAACCACAGCGCCCTGCAGCAGGTGCTGGGGCTTCCCCAGGGCCATCTGCCCCTGCTGGTGGTGCCGGCGGGGCGGGAGCGCCCGGTGACCGATGACATGCCGCCGGCGGTGGCCCTGCTCCAGCCCGAGGAGGGGGTCCTGTTGGTGATGGGGAGACCGGTTATGCCCCTGCCCGGCGATCTGGCGGTGGTCATCGGCCCCCTGGCTGCTCAGGCCACGGCCAGCGACGACTACGGGCTCCAGGCCGTCAAGTGGCAGGTGGACGGACGGATGGTGGGCCTGCAGCAGCAGACGCCCTACCGGGTGCGTCTTCCGGCGTCTCTGCCCCTGGGGGTGCACGTGCTCACGGTCAGGGCCGTGGACTACGGGGACAACGCGGCGGTGGTGCGCCTGCGGTACGTGAAGGCGGGGTAGGGACCGGCTTCTCCGGGCCGCCGGCCACAACAAGGTTTATGTACGGTGCCCGCAATGGGTGGATGATAGCATGGACGAAGAACTGCGTACCCTGTCCTGGGACCAGGCGGTGGAGCTGGGCTCGCCCTACCCCTACGTGCTGGCGGTGACCCTGGACGACAAGGGGAAACCCAACGTCATCGGACTGGGGTGGTGGACCTTTGCCTCCTGGGAGCCCCCGCAGGTGGCCATCGCCGTGGGCCGGGAGCGCTACTCTCACCGCTGCCTGGAGCACTGCGGGGAGTTCGTTCTCTGTTTTCCCTCGGCCGAGCAGGAGGAGGCCGCCTGGTTCTGCGGCAGGAAATCGGGCCGGAATCACGACAAGTTTGCGGAGACCGGGCTGGAGGCGGTGCCCGCCCACGTGGTGGGTCCGCCGCTCATAGAGGGCTCCACGGTGGCCTACGAATGCCGGGTGGTGGACCGGATGGAGGGCGGCGACCACACCCTTTTCCTGGCGGACGTTCTGGCCATCCACGGGACGCCCGAGAAGAGCCGGCACCTGTATTCCATCCACTACCGGAAGCTGGTCAGCCTGGACCACCGGGATTTCCTGCCCAGGGAGTAGCTCAACAAAAACTCTATATTCAGAGGGGTGATACCTACACAATGCCCTTTGAAAAGTCGAAACTCATGGAATTTCCGCGAGACGTCGTCGTAGGGCATAACGTGATTGAGGAGATTGTGGACCTGAGCAAAAAGGTCAATCTCAGCCGGCATCCCCTGGTGGTGCACGACGAGCGCACCAAGGAGCTGGCCGGCAGCCGGATTATGGAGGCCCTGGCCGAGGCCGACTACACGGTGGACGACATCGTGGTGGACCAGGCCACCATGGAGGAGGTGAGCCGGGTCCAGAACCACGCCACCAAGTGGGGGGTGGAATACCT
>DSCA01000044.1 GCA_011049295.1 Thermoplasmatales archaeon | reverse complement strand
TCCCCCCTCCGTCACGGAGAAAGGCGGATACGCAGAGGTAGCTGTGTCCGAATGCACTGCCCATCTCGGCGTGGAGGGAGCACCCGTGCTGCCCTACGTCACCCACACATTTACCTTCCCCCTGGGAACCGTCATTGACGGGGTGGAGGTATCGCCGGGGCCCGTGGGCTACCGGCATCTGACCGGAGACGTGGCATCTGCCCCTCCGGCCGTCTCGCCCAGCCTGCAGGAAGACGTGCAGAGGGTGGACCTGAAAGAATACACCGGCGGTCAGACCTTCCCCGGGGAATGGATGCGCTGGCGCACCGGCGTGGGCCTGCGGGACGGTCGTCACGTGCTGTTTTTGGTTGTCCAGGCGTTTCCGGCCCGGTATGACCGGGCAGAGCAGGCGCTGCAGTACGTGGAAGAGATGAACCTCGAGGTGCGCTACACTCCCGGCACCCAGGTCCTGACCATGGCTGACGAGGTCGACCTGTTGATTGTCGCCCCCGACAAGTTTGCCGGGTCGCTGCAGCCCCTGGTGGAGCATAAGGACAGCTACGGGGTGGCCACCCGGCTGGTGACGCTGGAGGATGTGTATGCGGGCACCTATTTTGAGGTGCAGGGTCGGGATGAGGCGGAGCGGGTGAAGTATTTCATTAAAAACGCGGTGGAGGACTGGGGTGTCCAGTATGTGATGCTGGTGGGGGGGCGGAACGGCGGCCTGCTGGAGGAGAAATGGTGGTGCCCGGTACGCTATGCCCACCTCAGTGCGGACAGCGACCCCAAGTTCCTGAGCGACTTGTACTTTGCCGACCTCTATCGATATGGTGACGACGGCCCGGTGTTTGAGGACTGGGACAGCAACGGCAACGGGCTGTATGCGGAGTGGCGCTTCGGCGGCAAAGACGACATCGACATGTTCCCCGACGTGTATGTGGGCCGGCTGGCCTGCCGCAACTCCTACGAGGTGAAGGTCATGGTGGACAAGATTATCACCTACGAGACCACCGCCCACGGCTCGGACTGGGCCAATCGCTACCTGGGCATCGGCGGTGATACCTTCCCCGGCGACCAGTGGTACGACGGTGAGGAGGGGGTGCTCAAGGCCATGGAATACCTGGATCCGCTGGGCATGGAGTTTACCACCCTGTTTACCTCTGACGGAACCCTGAGCGAGGGACAGGACATCATCGACGCGGTCAGCCAGGGCTGCGGATTCCTGAACTTCGAGGGACACGGCAACCCCATGAGCTGGGCCAACCATCCGCCGCAGGACGGCAACACCTGGATTGGCATCGATGCCACCCAGTTCATGCTGTTCCAGAACCAGGGCATGTACCCGGTGTGCGTAATCGGCGGGTGCAGCAACAGCAAGTTCAACGTCAGCCTGCTCAATCTGCTGAAGTTCAACAACCTGGAGGCCATCATTGCCCATTCTGACTACGCGCCAGAGTCCTTCGGGTGGTGGATTGTGCGGGCCGTGGATAAGGGGGCTATTGCCAGCATCGGCTGCACCTCCTATGGCTACGGGGCATCGGGGGACAGCGACGGCGACGGCATCTTCGACGGCATACAGAAGCGGGGAGGATTCATCGACATCGAGTTCTTCCGGGTGTACGCCCAGGAGGGCAAGGACATACTGGGCGAGACGCACGGCACGGCCATCACCAATTTCCTCCTGAAGTTTCCTCCCATGACTAACCAGATTGACGGCAAGACAGCTGAGGAATGGGTGCTGCTGGGCGACCCCTCTCTGAAAATCGGCGGCTATCCCTCATAGGCATGACCGGCTGACCGGCAGGAGGGCAGATAGCGGGGAGCATATCGCCCGGTGGAGCCAAAAGAAATATATATTGGACCTTCATTAGGGGATAACCTCATGGGGTGTAGGAATGGGCCTGTAGCTCAGCTAGGTAGAGCATCTGGCTTTTAACCAGGTGGCCAGGGGTTCGAATTTGGCTGGCGACGGGCCGCCAATAGAAAATCCCCTCAGGCCCGTATCTACCGAAAGTTTAATATAGCCATGCCCATAACAATGGAGGGTTAGGAAATGCATTTCAACATACTAAAACACGAGTTGGTCCCGTACTTTAAGGTTTTGTCCCGCGAAGAAGTGGAAAAACTGCTGAGCGTCTACGGCATCAGCAAGGGCGACCTGCCCAAGATGGTGGTCACCGACCCGGTGTCCCGGGCCATCGGCACGCGGGAAGGGGACGTGGTAAAAATTGTCAGAAGAAGTCGCACCGCCGGGGAAAGCGTGGCCTACCGGCTGATAGTGGGTACCGGCATGGGCGACATCAGGACACTGGAATCGGACGAGGAGGATTAGACATGAAGGAGGTTCTGGACGCATTTTATAGAGACCGCACCATCGCCAACCACCACATTGCATCCTACAACGACTTCCTGGACCGCCGGCTTCAGGAAATCATGGACAGTACGCGCATCGGCGAAGGAGAGAACCTGGAGCGCGGATACATCCACACCGAAATCGAGGGATTCAGAATAAAGGTGGGGGCCATCAGGGTGGGCCGCCCCGTGGTACGGGAAGCCACCGGGGACGAGCACTTCCTGACCCCCATGGAGGCCCGGCTGCGGGACCTCACCTACGAGGCACCGGTGTACGTGGAATTCATTCCGGAGGTTCATGGCGTTCCCTACGAGTCCGAGGAGGTGCGCATCGGCTACCTGCCCATTATGACCAAGTCCCAGCGGTGCAACATCTCCCGGGAGGTGCTGAAGGAGGAGGCGGGCCGGGCCCTGTCCGATGACGACTACCACAAAAAGCTCATCGAGGCCCATGAGGACCCCCTGGAGGCCGGCGGCTACTTCATCAGCAACGGAACCGAGCGGGTACTGATCACTCTGAAGACCTGGCCCCCAACCGGGTGCTGATTGAGAAAAACTCCCGCTACGGCTACACCATTGAGACGGCCAAGGTATTCTCTCAGAAGGAGGGCTACCGGTCCATCATCGTGGTGGAGAAGAAAAAAGACGGCATGCTCATGACCTCGCTCCCCACGGTGGCCGGCCAGGTGCCCCTGGTTATTTTGCTGCGGGCCCTGGGCATGGAATCCGAGGAAATTCTAGACAACATCGTCTCCTATCCGGAGACGGAGGTCTTTGCTCTCTCCAACATCGAGGCCTGCCAGGAGGAGTACGAGGTCACCAGCGAGGAGGACGCCCTGGAGTACTTCGGCAAGAAGGTGGCTGGCGGCCAGGCCAAGGAATACCGGCGGGAGCGAGCCCAGGTGCTCATGGACCGCAACCTGCTTCCCCATCTGGGAAACGAGCCCGAGGACCGGCTCAAGAAGGCCATTTTCCTGGCTCGTATGGGCCAGGCGGTGCTGGAACTGGCACTGGGCTATCGCGAGGAGGATGACAAGGACCACTATGCCAACAAACGCCTCAAGCTGGCCGGCGACCTGATGGAGGATTTATTCCGGGTGGCCTTCATTGCCCTGTGCAAGGATTTGAAGTACCAGCTGGAGCGACTCCATGCCCGGGGAAAGAAGCTGGAGGACCTGCGCATCAAGCCCTGCATCCGCACCGACGTGTTCACCCAGCGCATTCATCACGCCCTGGCCACCGGCAACTGGGTGGGCGGCCGCACCGGCGTGTCCCAGTTGCTGGACCGGACCTCCAATCTGGCCACCATCAGTCACCTGCGCCGCATCACCTCGCCTCTTACCCGCTCCCAGCCCCACTTCGAGGCCCGCGACCTGCATTCCACCCACTGGGGGCGACTGTGCCCCAACGAAACGCCGGAGGGACCCAACTGCGGTCTGGTGAAAAACCTGGCCCTGGCCGTGGAAATATCCGAGGGGTACCCGGAGGAGGACGTGAAAAAGGCGCTGCAGGAGATGGGGCTGCTGGAGGTGCGCAAGGAGTACAAGGGGGCGCGGGTGTACCTGAACGGAGAGCTCATCGGCCTGTATGCCGACGGTCAGGAACTGGTGGACAATATTCGCCGCCAGCGCCGGGCGGGCAAACTGAATCTCGAAATCAACGTGGCCTACTACAATGACACCCAGGACGTGTTTCTCAACTGTGACCCGGGCAGGGTGCGTCGTCCCCTCTTCGTGGTGGAAAACGGCGAACTTCTTTTCAAGGAAGAGCATCGCCAAAAACTGAAGGAGGGCGAGCTCTCCTGGACGGACCTCATCGCTATGGGACTGGTGGAATACGTGGACACCGAGGAGGAGGAAAACGCCTACATCGCTCTCACCCCTGAAGAGCTGACCGAAGAGCACACCCACATGGAGCTGGACCTGCTGTGTATTCTGGGGGTGGGTGCCTCTCTGGTGCCCTACGCCGAGCACAACGCTTCGCCGCGTATCACCATGGGCGCCGGCATGGGCAAGCAGTCCCTGGGATTCGGCAGTGCCAACTACCGCAAGCGACCCGACACCCGGGGCCACCTGATGCATTATCCGCAGCGCCCCATCGTGGAAACGCACTCCACCCAGTACATCGATTTCGACCGCCGCCCCGCCGGCCAGAATTTCATCGTGGCCGTCATTTCCTACAAGGGATACAACATGGAAGACGCCCTGATTATGAACAAGGCGTCCATTGAGCGGGGCCTGGCCCGCAGCACCTTTTTCCGGGCCTACTCCGCCGAGGAGCAGCGGTACCCGGGTGGCCAGGAGGATCACTTCGAAATCCCGGACCCTGAATGCCGCGGAGTGCGCAGCGAGGATGCCTACGCCAATCTGTCCGAGGACGGCATCATTTCCCCTGAGAGCATGGTGGCCAGCGACGACGTGCTGGTGGGCAAGACATCTCCCCCCCGGTTCCTGGAAGAGCCCACGGACATTCTCATTCCCCAGAAGCGGCGGGAAACCAGCGTCACCGTGCGGCATGGGGAAAACGGCATTGTGGACACCATAGTGCTGTCGGAATCGGTGAACGGCTCCCGCCTGGTGAAAATCAAGGTGCGGGACGAGCGGGTGCCGGAGCTGGGGGACAAGTTTGCCTCCAAGCACGGCCAGAAAGGAGTGCTGGGTCTCATTCTGCCCCAGGAAGACATGCCTTTCACCGCCGACGGCATCACTCCCGACCTGATTATTAACCCCCACGCCATCCCCAGCCGGATGACCGTGGGCCACATCATAGAGATGATCGGAGGCAAGGTGGGCTCCCTGGAGGGCCGCCTGGTGGACGGGACCCCGTTTTCGGGCGAGCCGGAGCAAGCGCTGCGGGAAGCACTCATCAAAAACGGTTTCAAGCACAACAGCAAGGAAGTGATGTACGACGGAGAGACCGGAAAAATCATTTCTGCCGACATCTTCGTGGGCTGCATCTACTACCAAAAACTGCATCACATGGTGTCCGGCAAGATGCACGCCCGGTCCCGGGGGCCGGTACAGATACTGACCCGGCAGCCCACCGAGGGTCGAGCCCGGGACGGCGGATTACGGTTCGGTGAAATGGAGCGTGACTGCCTGGTGGGACACGGGGCCTCCATGACCATCAAGGACCGGCTGCTGGAGGAGTCCGACCTGACCGTGCAGTACGTGTGTGAGAACTGCGGACACATCGCAGTGAAGACGCGCAAGGGTTTTCTGCGCTGTCCCATTTGCGGCGACGACGCCACCATTCATCCGGTGGAGATGAGCTATGCCTTCAAGCTGCTGCTGGAGGAGCTGAAATCGCTGGTCATTGAGCCCAAGCTGCGGATGCGAGGGCTGGTGTGAGGTGATAACATGAGGACCAATGCACCCAAGAAAATAGATTCCATCCAATTCGGTTTGCTGTCTCCGGAGAAAATCCGGAAAATGTCTGCCACCCGCATCATCACTCCCGATACCTACGACGAAGACGGTTTTCCCATCGAGATGGGCCTGATGGACCCCCGGCTGGGAGTCATCGAGCCCGGCCTGCGATGCAAAACCTGCGGTCAGCGGGTGGGGAGAGACGGCTGTCCCGGCCATTTCGGTCACATCGAGCTGGCCATGCCCGTCATTCACGTGGGCTACGTCAAAACCATTCTGGGAATTCTACGGGCCACCTGCCGCAGTTGCGGCCACCTGCAGGTGGACGAGAAGCAGAAGAGGGCCCTCCGCCGCCGATACAAGTCGCTCAAAGACAGCGGTCAGGGTACCAGCGGCTTTGCCAAGGAAGTGATTTCTCTGGCCCGCAAATCCAAGAAATGCCCCTACTGCGGACGGGTGAACAAGAACATCGAGCTGGACAAGCCCACCACCTTCCGCGAGGAGGGACACAAGATGACCCCGGCCGAGGTGCGCGAGTGGCTGGAAAAGGTCAGCGCCACCGAGGAAGACGACCTGTATCTCTTCGGCATCAATCCCGATGTGGCCCGACCGGAATGGATGGTGCTCACCGTGTTGCCCGTATCGCCGGTCACCACCCGCCCCTCCATCACCCTGCAGACGGGCGAGCGCAGCGAGGACGACCTGACCCACAAGCTGGTGGATACCATCCGTATCAACCAGCGGCTGCAGGAGAACCGGGATGCCGGCGCCCCCCAGCTCATCGTGGAGGACCTGTGGGAGCTTATTCAGTATCACATAACCACCTATTTCGACAACCAGACGGCGGGCATCCCCCCCGCCCGCCACCGCAGCGGCCGGGCCCTGAAGACGCTGGCTCAGCGTCTGAAGGGTAAAGAGGGTCGGTTCCGGTCCAATCTGTCCGGCAAGCGGGTGAACTTTTCCGCCCGTACCGTCATCTCCCCCGACCCCAATCTGAGCATCAACGAGGTGGGAGTCCCCATCGAGATGGCCCGGGAGTTGACGGTCAAGGTGCGGGTCACTCCCTATAACATGGAGGAGGTGAAAGAGCTGGTCATGCGGGGCCCCGTCCCCCTGCCTCCCAAGGGGAAGGTCTACCTGCCGGGTGTAAACTACATCATCCGCCCCGATGGGCGACGTATAAAGGTCACCGACGAGAATGCAGAGACGGCGACCGAGCGGGTGGAGGTGGGGGCGGTGGTGGAGAAGCAATTGGACGACGGAGACATCGTGCTTTTCAACCGGCAGCCCTCCCTGCACCGCATGTCCATGATGGCCCACAAGGTGCGAGTGCTGCCCTACAAGACGTTCCGTATGAACCTGGCCGTCTGCCCTCCATACAATGCGGATTTCGACGGCGACGAAATGAACCTGCACGTGCTGCAGTCGGAGGAAGCCAAGGGTGAAGCCGAGGTGCTGATGAAGGTCCAGGAGAACATTCTCTCCCCGCGCTTCGGCGGAGTGGTTATCGGTGCCATCCACGACCACATCACCGGTTGCTTCCTTCTGACATATCACAACAGGGTGTTCGACAGGGATGATGCCATTCGTATGCTGTCTGCCGCCGGCTACCACCATTACGAGGTGAAGGGGGACATGACGGGCAAGGAGATTTTCAGCATCATCCTGCCGGAGGGCCTGAACCTGGATTACCGGGCCCAGTCCTGTGTCAACTGCGAGACCTGCAGGAAGGAGGAATGCCCCTATGACAACTACGTGGTGATAAGCGACGGCGTGCTGGAAAAAGGAGTCATCGACGAAAAGAGCATCGGCGCCTTCAAGGGAGTGATTCTGGAGCACATCGGCCGCCGCTACGGAATGGATGCCGCCCGTGCCTTCATCGACAAGGTCACCAAGCTGGGCATTGCCGCCATCACCACCACCGGCTTTTCCACGGGTATTGACGACGAGGACATGCCCGACGAGGCCAACATGCAGATCGAGGAGCAGCTGGCCAAGGCTCGGGACAAAATCGACCAGCTCATCAAGGCCTACAACGAGGGCGAACTGGAGGAAATTCCGGGACGCAGTCTGGAAGAGACCCTGGAGATGGAAATCATGCGGGTCACCGGCAGAGCCCGTGACCAGATGGGAGAAATCGCCGGTCACCACCTGGGTATGGGCAACTCGGCGGTGATTATGGCCAAGTCCGGCGCCCGCGGCTCCATGCTCAACCTGTCCCAGATGGCGGGCTGTGTGGGCCAGCAGGCAGTGCGAGGCGAGCGGATTCACCGCGGGTACAAGGAGCGCACGCTGCCTCATTTCAAGAAGGGAGACCTGGGTGCTCGGGCCAAGGGCTTCGTGTCCAGCAATTACAAAAAGGGGCTCAATCCCACTGAATATTTCTTCCATTCCATGGGTGGCCGTGAAGGTCTGGTGGACACGGCGGTGCGCACGTCCCGCTCCGGGTACATGCAGCGCCGGCTCATCAATGCCCTGGAGAACCTCAAGCTGGAAAACGACGGCACCGTCAGAACCACGTACGGAGACATTATCCAGTTCCAGTACGGCGAGGACGGCATCGACCCTGCCAAGAGCGTGCGCGGCGAGGCGGTAAACATCGACCAGATAGTAAAGGAGGTGCTGTGATGGCCAAGAAAGACACCATGCGGGCCCTGGTCAGACGGGGCATCGACGAGGAAACCGCGGACAAGCTGGCCGGTCACTTCACCCTCTCCGCCCTCAAAAAGGCTTCCCTGGAGGAGGTGCAGCGGGCGGGCCTCAGTGAGGATCAGGCCAGCGCCGTCCTGCATACCCTGGGTCGGAAAATCGCCGCCGGACAGGCGGCACCGGAAAAAAGCGTGGACGAGAGGCAGGCGGTCATCAATGAGTTCACCCGGATCAAGGGCATCGGCCCCTCCAAGGCGGAGGCCCTGTACGAGGCCGGCTTCCGAAGCCTGCTGGAACTGCAGCTGCAGCCCATAGAGGCCATCGCCGAGGTCAAGGGCATCGGTAGGAAATATGCGGCCATCATCAAAAACCACCTCACCCCTTCCCGGGAGGAGGCCATGAAAAAATTTGCCACCATCAAGGGCATCGGGCCCTCCCGTACGCAGAAGCTGTGGGACGCCGGCTACCGCAGCACCCTGGACCTCAAAGTGGCCACCGAGGAGGAACTGGAGGAGGTGGTGGGCAGCGCCGCCACTCAAATCAAAGAGGAGGTGGGCGACCTGGACGCCCGGGACATCCTGGCCAAGGTGGACACCATTCCTCCCCCGGAAATAAAGGAGTCGGAGGAACGGGCGGCCCTGCGCCAAGCCATCCAGGCCGTCCTGGCCAAGCAGGATGAATACCTCCCCCGCTCCGTGGTCACCCAGATTATTGAAAAGATTGCGGGTAAAGATATCCCTCAGAAAAAACTCACCGAGCTGGTCACCCGGGTGGTGGAGGAATACAACCAGGCGCTCATGGACCCCCTGGAGGCCTGCGGCATCGTGGGGGCCCAGTCCATCGGCGAGCCCGGCACCCAGATGACCATGCGTACCTTCCACTATGCCGGTGTGGCCGAAATCAACGTAACCCTGGGTCTGCCCCGGCTCATTGAGATTGTGGATGCCCGGAAGTCGCCCTCCACCCCCATGATGACCGTCTATCTGGAGGGAGGCTACAAGGTAAACCGGGACATGGCCAAGCAGATTGCCAACAAAATAGAAATCACCCGCCTCATCAACGTGGCCGAGGTGACCACCGACCTGGGGACCATGACGGTCATCGTCACCCCCCACCTGAAGGCCCTGGAGCGACGGGACATTACCATAGAGGACATCGAGAAGAAACTGAAAACGGTGCGCCGGGCGAAAATCAAACGGGTCAACGACGTCATCGAGGTAAAACCCACTGAGGAAGTGTACAAGGAGCTGCAGCGCATCAACGAGGAGATAAAGAGCATCAAGATCAAGGGCATCAACGGCATCAAGCGGGCCATCATCCGCAAGGAGAAGGACGAATACGTCATCTTCACCGAGGGTAGCAACTTCGAGGAAATACTGGCTCTGGACGGCGTGGACAAGACCCGCACCACCACCAATGACATCTATGCTACCTACAACGTGCTGGGGATAGAGGCGGCCCGCAACGCCATCATTCATGAGGCCTACAGCACCCTGCAGGAGCAGGGATTGAATGTGGACATCCGCCACATTATGCTGGTGGCCGACACCATGACCGCTGACGGCACCGTGCGGCCCATCGGTCGGCAGGGCATCAGCGGCGAAAAAAGCTCGGTTATCGCCCGGGCGGCCTTCGAAATCACGGTCAACCACCTGCTGAAGGCAGCCAAAAAGGGCGAGGTTGACCAGTTGCGCGGCGTGGCCGAGAACATCATCGTGGGCCAGCCCATCAAACTGGGCACGGGCTCGGTGGAGCTGTCGGTGGACGTCAGCAAAATGAGAAAAAAAGGTGAGTAGAATGGATTTTGCCAAGGAATTGAATCGAGCGGTATCGACGGGAAAGGTCTATTTCGGGGCCAAGGAGGCGCTGCAGCGGGGCGAGGATGCCCACCTGTTCATCGTCTCCCAGGACTGCCCCAAGAAGAAGGAGCTCATGGAGCAGTCCGGGGACGTCCCGGTATTTGTGTACGGTGGCAACGGTTGCTCTCTGGGCACGCTGCTGAAGAAGCCGTATGCCATTTCTGTAATCACGGTGATTGATGCAGGTGCCTCCAACATTCTGGACTTGGGGAAGTAAATGACCATCACCTTTTCCCAAGAAGAAATGCACTACATCGCCCTAGCTGAGGACCTCACCGGGGCTCCCATCATGGACTGCCTGGAAATGGAGGACCGGGTGACCTTCATCGTGGAAAAGGGAAAACTGGGCAAGGCCATCGGCAAGGAAGCCCGGAACATCAAGCGCCTGGAAAAAATCCTGAAAAAGGAGGTGAAGTTCGTGGAGTACGACGACGACCTCAAGCAGTTCGTGATAAATCTGTTCAAGCCCTACAAACTGGAGGAGGTGGCAGTTATGGAAGGCGACGACGGCCCGGTGGTCAACGTGACCGCCGCGCAGGAGGACAAGGGAAAAGCCATCGGCAAGAACGGCCGCAACATCAACATCCTGCGGGAAATTGCCGACCGCCACTACGATGTGGCGCAGCTGAAAGTTTTGTGAGCATGAAGTTGCTGTGCGACCAGATGCTGGGGAGCCTGGCCACCTGGCTGCGCATCCTGGGCTACGACACGGCCTATGTGAAGGAGGGTGACGACGGGGAGATTGTGGCCCGGGCGCGTGGGGAGGGGCGGGTGCTGCTCACCCGAGATAAGGAACTGGCTGCTTCATATGAACCGTCGCTGCTGCTGGAGAGCACCCACGTGCGGGAGCAGCTGGAGAGCGTGCTGAGGGAGCTGCACCTGTCGGTGGACTGGGACCGGGTTTTGAGCAGATGCACGGTCTGCAACAGGTCCGTGGAGGCCGTGGACAAGGAGGCGGTGAGGGACGAGGTGCCACCCCGTGCCTACCAGGAGCATGAGCAGTTCTGGAGGTGTCCATCCTGCGGAAGGGTCTACTGGACGGGCACCCACTGGGACAACATGCGCCGCTTCATCGCTTCCCTGCGGGCGGGGTGAGTCACCACAGGTTGCCCCTATAGTGGACGGTGTGGGGGCAGCCCAGGCATTTTTTTTCCGTATACCGGGGGCATTGGAGACAGTCGGCCTGGCAGGGGCCGCTACCGCCCGGCTCCACCATGGAGAGAGGCATAACCAGCCCGTTTTTTGAACCCGTGACGTGGTGAGAGTGCAGCTCGCTGACCCCCTTTCTGTCGGCTATGGAGGACTTCACTGCCTCCAGGGTGGAATAGTTTTCGCCGCCCAGAAACAGTGAAAACACGTGGCCGCCGTCCATCCGGTAGAGGTCGAGAACGTAGGGGCAGCCCAGCATGGTTTGCATGAAGACGTCGGGCTCCTCCGCCGACAGGTCTATCTTGAGCAGGGGAAGGCCGATTTTTTTGAGGTCCACGCCCATGGAGCGGGATAGAAAGCCCTTCTTTACTAGTTTCTGGATGCGGAAATAGGCCGCTGGTTGAGACAGATCAACATGCTGCGCGATTTTGCTCTGGGAGAGGTAGGGGTTTTTTTGCAGCAAACTAATAATTTTTCGATCCTTGTCGTCCAGCCCATGGTTCATCGCACGCACCACATTTTAATATGCCACGCCTTTATAAACTTGTTTATAATTTATTACTGGATTGGTCACTGGTTGGTGTTTTCATTCGAGTAAAATTCCGCCATGAACTGGTCAAGGGCCTGCTCCATGCGATGGTACCAGTTGTCTAGGCAGGTGCGAATTCGTTGCTGCACCTCCTCCGGGGCTACGGCGGCATAGCGGAAGAACCGTCCGCCTCCCTCCACCGGGCAGCGCTGGCGCTGGCACAGCCCCCCCTCTACCAGCCGCTGGAGGGAGCGGTGCACGGTGCTGCGGTCTTTGCCCACCTGCTCGGCCAGGTCTCGGGCGCACTGTGATCCCTGGATAAGGAGACGGTATATATGGAGGTCTAGGTCGTTGAGGTCCAGGAGGCGGCACAGCATGTCGGCGCAGGTAGACCGCCCCGGGGATTGATGCCGGTCCATGTAAGGATATGGGCTGCCGGTATAAATCGTTTGTGCAAAATTTATGAAAAAACGTTAAATAGGTGGCCGGCATTCTCCTCTCATGGAAGACGAAGTCAGTACCATACGAAAGAAAAAAATGGAGTCCCTGCTGCAGAAAATGACCGGCGGGTCCACAACCCCGAATAAACCGGTTGCCGTCACCGACGATACCCTGGACCAGACCGTGGGCTCCCATCCCCTGGTGGTGGTGGACTGCTGGGCTCCCTGGTGCGGACCCTGCCGCATGCTGGGCCCGGTGATTGACCAGCTGGCCGGCGAGATGAAGGGTCAGGTGGTGTTCGCCAAACTCAACACCGACGAGAACCGGGTTTCCTCCTCCCGCTACGGCATCATGAGCATTCCCACCCTCCTGCTGTTCAAAAACGGCCAACTCGTGGACCGCAACGTAGGTGCTCTGCCTCCCGACATGCTGCGGGACTGGATTCAGCGGTACCTATGAAGGCCCGAGCGGCGTTACTTCTCCTGACGCTGGTCGCCCTGCCCCTGCTCACCGGATGCACAGAATCATCAGGAAAAGATTTCTCCTTTGTCGCCTTGGACGGAGACACCGTGCATCTCCGGGATTACCGGGGTAAGGTGGTCATACTGGACCTGATGGCTACCTGGTGTACGCCGTGCGAGTACCAAATGCAGGAGCTGAAAAAAATTTATGATGCTTACCACGATCAGGAGGTGGTCATTCTTTCCGTGGATATCGACACCCGGGAAACGGCGCAACAGCTGCGGCAGTACAAGCAGAATTTTGCCTCCAAATACGGCTACCCACTGGAGTGGACATTCGGCCTGAATGACGGAAGCATCTGGGAGGAATACAAATACACGGCCCCCGGCTCGGACGGTCCCGGCATTCCCATGATTTACATATTCGACCAGTCGGGCCAGGTCCATTTCCGGCACACGGGACTGGCAGTCCACGACGACGTGCCGCCGGGATGGCCGTCCAAGGTACAGAAACTGGCCCCAGTAATAGATGAACTGCTGGAGTAAAAGGGATACGAGGGGGAGGGAGGCGGAATCGTCGCCGCCAGCCTCGTATCCACGGCCATAAAAGGGCCGAGCATAAAAAAATATTGGAATTTTTTGACCATTAATCGTTTATAGCCTCACCGGATTTCTCTCTCAGGACATGAAAAGAGAGGACGTAGCCCGGATACTGGAAGACGTGCGGGCCGGCCAAACGAGCGTGGAGCAGGCCCTGGAGGCCCTCGCCTATCTCCCCTTTGCCGACTTCGGAGACATCAAACTGGACCTGCACCGGGAAATGCGCACCGGAGTGCCGGAGGTCATCTATGCTCCCGGGAAAACCGCCCGCCAGATTGCCGAGCTGGTACAGCGCCTTGGAAATCGCCATCCGGTGTTCATAACCAAGGCCGACCCAACGGTATATGAGGCGGTCAAAGAAGTGGCTCCTGCCTCTTATTACGAGAAAGCGCGCATCGTGGTGGCGGGAGAGACGCCACAAGCCCGGCATGCCGGGGAACGATTGGTGGTGGTCAGTGCCGGCACCGGAGACATACCGGTGGCGGAGGAGGCAGCGGTCACCGCCGAGGTGCTGGGGTGCCCGGTGAAGCGCATTTTTGATGTAGGGGCGGCCGGCATCCACCGGCTGCTGGAATTCAGAGAGGTATTGCAGGAGGCACATGTCATGGTGGTCACCGCAGGCATGGACGGCGTGCTGCCGGGTATCGCGGCCAGCCTGTTTGCGGCGCCGGTGATCGCTCTGCCCACCAGCGTGGGCTACGGCACCGGCCTGCACGGCTATGCCGCCCTGCTCACCATGCTCAACAGCTGCTCCCCGGGGGTGGCCACGGTGAACATCGACAACGGGTTCGGGGCGGGAGTCCTGGCCTACAGGATTATGAGAAAGGTTGCCGGAAATCGCTAACTTATTAAAGCCCGTCTTTTTCTCTACCAATGCGGCGA
Source organism: Thermoplasmatales archaeon (assembly GCA_011049295.1). Taxonomy (GTDB): domain Archaea; phylum Thermoplasmatota; class E2; order UBA202; family DSCA01; genus DSCA01. The sequence continues at coordinate 3,001 of DSCA01000044.1, read as the reverse complement.
TGGTTGCTCCCGGTGGGGGTGGGCGCGGCGGCCCTGACGGCCGCTCTGCTCGTGGCTCCCGAAGTCGTCTATGACCGGTTCATCTGGAAGTACTTCGTGGGGCCGGTGGTGGCCGACGCCGTGGGCCGTCCGGTCAGCCATCGCGGGGTGGAGGCGGTGGAGGGCTACACCCTGCTGTCGGAGATGGTGTACGGCGCCATCCTCCTGGCCATGTTTTATCTCCTGTATCGTGTCTTCCGGCATTTTTCCATCCGGCCAGACCTGCGGTTTTTTGTGGGTGCCTCCCCCTTCCTGCTGCTGGGGGCCACCCTGCGGGTGCTGGAGGACAGCGGGTTGTTCTCCCGGCCTCTGGCCTATCTTTTTATTTCCCCCCTGATTTACGCCCAGATAGGATTCTATTTCGCGGTGGGCATCGCGGCGGGCCTCCTCGTGCAGCGGAAAAAAAATCCCGGGGAGCAGCGCCGGCTGCTGGTGCTACTGCTGGCAGGGGTGGCAGCCAGCTACACCCTGGCTCATCTGATGGCAGACCGCTACCTGGCAATCTCTCTTCACCCCCTGTGGATGGTGGCCTTTGCCACCGTAGCTCTGGGCGCCTTTTACCTGTGGAAAAATAAAGACATGGTGGCCACCCTGTTTTCCCTGGGCACAATGCTGGTGCTCCCCTCACTGTACTTCATCGCCGTCTGGATGGCCGGCGAGCGGTGGGGAACGGCCGGCGAGGTGCACCTGGCGGTCATCCCCCTGGTGTTGGTGCTCACCCTGGCGGGGGTGCTGGGAGTATACGCCCTGGGACGATGGCGCCGCCTGCCCTGGCTGACCGCCGGGGTCAACCTCTCCCTGGTCTTCGGCCACCTTATTGACGGATGGACCAGCTACCTGGCGGTGGTGGACCCCCTGGGCATGGGCATCAGTTACGGAGAAAAACACCCTCTCCCTCTGTTTCTCATGGAAGCGGGCAACGGCATCGCCTACCCCTTGGCCAAGATGGCCGTAGCCCTGATTATCATCTACGGCACGGACGTGTACCTCCGTCAGGACCTGGCGGAGCGCCCCATTCTCACCGGACTGATCAAGTTCTTTGTGCTCATTCTGGGCCTGTCCCCCGGGCTCAGGGACATGTTGCGCATACTCATGGGCACTTGAGGGAGAGGAGAGGGGCCATCACCAATCACTTCCTCACATGCGTCGGGAGTCGCTCTGGCCGTCGGCGGCCGGCTTCTCCTCCCGCTTCATCTATAAATTTTTATATCGCCCGCAAGTTTACCCTCGATGAAGATTCTCCTCCTGCACACCGACTACATAGAATACGAGGCCCGGCAGAAGGCCCTCAAGCAGGCCCCCGACCTGGAGACCAGGCAGGGCCGTCTGGAGGAGGCACTGGCCGTCTTTGCGGCAGTGGAAAAGGACGACCGAAAGGACATGGACCAGGTGGTGGCCAACGCCGCCCGGGAGATAGGGGAGGTGGCCAGCAAGGTGGAGGTGGCCAGCATCATGCTCTATCCCTACGCCCATCTGTCCTCCAATCTGGCCGGAGCCGACGACGCCCAGGAAGTGCTGGTCGCCCTCTCCGCCGCCCTGAGCAAGGACTACACAGTGCAGCAGGCCCCCTTCGGCTGGTACAAGGCCTTCTGGCTGAGCTGCAAGGGCCATCCCCTGGCCGAGCTTTCCCGGGAAATCCACGCCGGTCCGGCAGAGCGGGAAGAGGAAGCAACCAGGACCGTATCCTCCTCCTGGTACATTCTCACCCCGGAGGGAGACCTCACACCGGCCCCGGAGTTCGATTTCTCCGACCATCCCGAGCTGTACACATTTTACCAGTACGAGGCCTTCGGCAGCCGGCAGACGGAGCGGCAGCCCGCCCACATCGACCTCATGCAGAAGCTGGAGATGGTGGACTACGAGCCGGGCTCCGACCCCGGCCAGATGCGCTGGTATCCCCAGGGGCGGCTCGTCAAGACCCTGCTGGAGCGCAAGGTGGAGGAGATGTGCCTGGAGGCGGGGGCCATGGCGGTGGAAACCCCCCTCATGTACGACACCGAGCATCCGGCCCTGCGCAAATACCTGGCCAAATTCCCCGCCCGCCAGTACCGGGTGAGGGGAGACAAGGGCAAGGAGCTGTTCATGAGATTTGCCGCCTGCTTCGGCCAGTACCTGATGGCCCACGACATGGTCATCTCCTATCGCAACCTTCCCCTGCGGCTGTTCGAGCTGGCCCAGTCCTTCCGCAAGGAGCAGCACGGAGAGCTATCCGGCATAAAGAGGCTGCGGGCCTTCACCATGCCCGACATGCACACCCTGTGCGCCGACCTGGAGCAGGCCAAGCAGGAGTTTGAGCGCCAGGTGCTGCTCTCCCTGGAGTGGACCCGGCTGATTGAACTGGAGGGCGAGGTGGCTTTGCGGTTCGTGCGCTCTTTTTACGAAGAAAACCGGGACTTTGCGGCATCCATTGCCCGACGGGTGGGCCGGCCCCTTCTGGTGGAGATGTGGGACGAGCGCTACTTCTACTTCATCACCAAGTTCGAGTTCAACATGAACGACTCCACGGGCAAGGCCTTTGCCCTGTCCACCGTGCAAATCGACGTGGAAAACCCCGCCCAGTTTGACATCACCTATGCCGACGAGGACGGACGGCGGCAGCATCCGCTGCTCCTCCATACCTCCGTCTCCGGGGGCATCGACCGCTGTGTGTGCGCCCTCCTGGAAAAACAGGCCCGGGCCATGGAGGAGGGAAAAAAGGCCCTTCTTCCCTTCTGGCTGTGTCCCACCCAGGTGCGACTGATTCCAGTGGGCGACGAGTTCGTGGACCCGTGCGTTCAGCTGGCTGGCACCCTGCATGGGCGGGTGGATGTGGACGACCGGGACGCCAGCATGGGCAAAAAAATCAGGGAGGCAGAAAAGGAATGGGTGCCCATCATCATTGTCTACGGCAAGCAGGAACGGGACGGCACCTATCACCCCCGCTGCCGCTTCCACTGCCCGGAGGAGCTAACCCGGGATGAGT